>JACRFB010000022.1 GCA_016218045.1 Ignavibacteriota bacterium | reverse complement strand
GCGGGAGTAATTCAGTGGTAGAATGCCAGCTTCCCAAGCTGGACGTCGCGGGTTCAAGTCCCGTCTCCCGCTCACACAGCAAGGCCCTCCGAAGAGGGCCTTTTTTATTAGTTGCGCAGTGTGGATCGCATGCTGCACGACGCCGGGGAAGACTGATTCAACGGGCACAGGGTATTGACAACGGGCGGTGGGGGTCGTATAATGCGACATACTTCATCCTAATTTTTGCTGTGCAGGGTTTCTACGGCCGCGTATCAAGAAAACGCGGATCCGGTGCCGGTCTGTCTTGTGCGCGCGCATCCCGTTCCCTGCCCTCCGCTGTCTCCTGGCGGAAAATCCGGCGGCGACTGTTGTACAACACACACACAGGGGTACTCATGATTCACTCCCATACATTCCCGACCGTGACACGCACGGTTCTTTCCTTCAACGCGGACCGCGAACGCGTATCCCACCCTCCATATACAGAGAGGACATAGTGAAACACATAATCTTCTTCATCTGCCTTGCCATGGTCGCGTCGTTCACCGCAAACAGTCAGTGCAGCGATGCCGAGAAAAAGAAGCTCGAGGAATTCGACAGGACCTGGGGCGAGGCCGCGGAGCGCGGCGACCGCGCCTATCTGGAAAATGTGCTCGCCGACGACGGCGTGAACATGGGGGCAGGCGGCATTCGAACCAAGAAAGAGGTGCTGGAAGGTCTTATGGCGCAGGCCGAGCGCAGGCGGAAGAATCCGGCGGCGGCGGGTAAAACGGTGGCGGACCACTACTTCATTTCCTGCACCGAAAACACCGCCACCATCACACACCGGAACACTTCCACCGCGATGGTCGACGGCAAGGAGGAGATGGAGTACAGCCGCAGCGTCCACTTCCTCGAGCGCCGCGGCGGCCAGTGGAAGGTTGTCAGCAACGTCTCGAACGCGCTCGACGACTATCAGTTCCTGCTGTACATGGAGCAGGATTGGAACGACGCCGACTTGCGCCGCGATGTGAAATGGTTCGAGCGCAATTTTGCGTCCGACTACTCCAGCGTCAGCAGCCGCACGGGCGCGATATCGAACAAGGCCGAGGATATCGCCGATGTGACCACCTCGAAACGCCAAGTCGAAGCACTCGATCTCTCCGACATGCGTGTGCGCGTCGAGGGTAACGCCGCTATCGTCACGGGCATCAACCGCGTGCGCGGCAAAGACGCTGCCGGCAAGTCCTTCGACATGCGCATCCGCTTCACCGATTCCTACATCAAACGCGACGGCCGCTGGATGGTGTGGGCAACGCAGGGCACGCAGATACCGGACAAGCAGTAGACTGTACGAGGAGGGGGGATGGGATGGTAGATGGTAGATGGTAGATGGTATATGGTAGGTGGTAGATGGTAGATGGTAGGTGGTAGCAAGGTGGTAATGTAGCAAAGTAGCAAGGTGAGGACACGCCACGCCGCTCCTACTCCCAACTCCCAACTCCCCACTCCCTACTCCCTACTCCCCCGTCCCCCGTCCCCCGTCCCCCGTCCCTACTCCCCCGTCCCCCGTCTCCCGTCCCTACTCCCCCGTCCCCCGTCCCCCGTCCCCTCCTCCTTACTGCCGCCGTCCTTCCTGGAAGCGGATGGACTCCATGTCGATGAAGACGGGCGGTTCGTTTCCGGCTGGTGTGGCTGAAGGTGCTGCGACCCGGAACGGTATCACCACGACTCCACCCTGCACGGGCGAGTCGCTCTGCGACACGAGGATGCTTCCGCCCTGCGTGATTGTGATGGTGAAGGTGCCGGTGTTGTCGGGGGCGAGAAGGACGGTGACTGTCGCGGAGTAATCACCCGGCGACAACGTCAGGGGATAAGTGCGCGCGCCTCCGGGTGGTGTGGTGCCGAGTTCCCCGCGTCCGCTCACGCGCAGTGAAAACGCGTCGTCCTTGAGACTGCCCGAATCGAAGAGGTACACCGTCACGTTGGTGTTGCCGGATTGATCACAGCCCTCGTCGATGAGGCCGTCACCGTCGTTATCGAGGCCGTCGCCGCATATTTCCTGCGCACCGTTGCCGCCATCGCCGATCACGTTCGGATCCCCGTCGTTGCCGGCGATGCTGTTCCCGCGCTGGCGCACTTCCGCAAGATCACAATTGTGCCGCGCGAATTCCGCGCGTAATTCGTCGAGCCCGCTGCGCATCTCGCCCTTCATGCGGCCGAGCGAGGCCAGCATCTGCGTCACAAGCGCGGGAGTCATGTTCCCGATTCCCTTTTCGCTGCAGAGTTCCATCGTCAGCAATGTCTCGGTGAATGCGGGTTCGTTCCGCTGCACAAGATTTGTATATGTTTCCATGTCGTTCTCGCAGCCCACAAAGCCGGCCGCGATACGCGTGTCATTGCAGGGATGTGCGTTCTGTGCACGTATCGCCTGCATACACGCCTCCTTTTTGCCGAGGAATTCCGCGCGAAGCGTCGACGCCTCCGCCACGGCCGATTCGATGGTAGCGACAAGTTTCTTCCGCCACGCGGCGCCGCACGGATCGTCCTCCGCGCCTTCCTTCGTCTTGTCGATGGCGCTTGCGAGATCCACGCAGGTACCGAGCTTCGCGCTCCATTCCTTGCCCTCGGGGCAGGTGCCCGGATCACAGACAAGCGCATCCCAGGCGTTCTGCATGCCTGAAAAGGTCGTCTGCGCGTCGGAACGGCGGCCGGGCGCCTCGATGATAAACGACGCGATGTCCTCGATGCGCCTTTTGTCGCGGTCGGCCACGGTCTTCGCCGCGGTGAGAAGATCGTTGTTATATACTTTTGCGAGCGCGTCGATGTTCCGTTGTATACAATCACTTTTTTCCTTCGCCTCGGCGAGCATGGCCTTGAAGGCAGCGTCCGCGCAGGGATCCGCTCCCGACGATGTCAACATGGCACGGCGGGCGGCGAACTCCTGCTTCAACGCGTTGAGGCGTGTTTCACAGACGGTGATCTGATTCTGCAGCGCCTCGGCGTTGCCGAGCACACCCGCGAGCGCGTCCGAGAGCAGGCCTTCGGACACGCGCACATCCACCCTGTCCACCCGTGTGATGCCATGCACCGAACCCGGCACATTGGCGGCCACGGTGACGGAGACAAGCGCGCTCTGGGCGAATCGTTTTGTGCCGCCGTTCGCCGTGAGTCCGCCCCCCGCAGGTACGGCGTCGAAACGCGCCACCTCGGTTCCGTCGAGTATCACCTTCACGTTGCGCAGCTCACAATCGCCTGTGTTCTCGATGGAGATATCGAACTGCACCTCCGCGTCCTTCTCGACTTTCACGCTGCCACCCGCGCCGTTGGCCTTGATCGTCACCGAGAGGTTCGGTGTCGAGACCCGGTACGTCGTGGCGCAGGAGCGTGTGAGCACGCCGCCCCACGGATCGGTGGCGGTAGCCGTGAAAGTGTGCGTGGCCGATGCGGTGACGGTTTCGTCGCGTGTGAATTCACGCGACTCACCGGAATAGAGCGAGCCCACCGCCACTGGCGTTGGAAACAGCGCGCCAGTCAGCGACACGTTGAGCGCCGCGTCGCCGCTGTTGGTGACCCGCACTGTGTGTATGATCTTTGCGCCCTGCGCCGGTGCTGCATTGTCGGTGCTGCAGACGAGTTGGAAGTCCGCGTCTAACAAGGTGATGGTCTCATCGTCCTGCGCGGCGAGGGCCGGTCCCGCGGGATCGAGGGTCGCGACCGCGGCAACCGTGGCGGTGGAGCTGATACGTCTCCCGGTCGTGGACGCGGGTATGGTCACCTGCTGCGAGAAGGAACGGCTCTCGCCCGCGGGAATCGACACCGGACCAAAGGTACCGCCGAACGTCGCATCGGTCACCGTCACGCCCGACAGCTCGGTATCGCCGTTGTTTGTCACGTCGTATTGTAATGTCACCGCTGTGCCGCGGCCCGTTTCGGAAGGACGTGCGAAGTAGTTGAGTGAGATGGACGGATCGATGACCGTGATCTCGACCTCGTCGCCAGAGGCCGACACTGGCGCGTCGAGAGGATCCACACCCGAGACGCGCGGCGCGACGCGTGTGCTGCGACCGGGTCGGATGGTGCGCGACACCTGTATCATTGCGCCCGGTCCCAAAACGGGTATCGGATCGAGCGACCCTGCGACATTGTCGAACACGGTCACATTGCGCACCGGCACGGTGGAAGGATTCGTGACGGTGTACTGAAGCAGCACCTCGCCATTTCTGCGCACAAGCCGTGGCATCGCCATCACAACAACCGTCAGTGCGGCACGTCCCTCGGGCGCGCGTTCCGCCGCGAAGGATGCGCTTCCCGAAACCGTGGAGCCCGCCGAAGCGAGTCCGTTGCCATTGATCGCGTCGGGCGCTGTGGCGAAGAACAAGCCCGTCGTTGCGACTGCCTGCACCAACGCCCCCGTCGCGCCGTTGTCGGGATAAAACACCGTCGCCATCAGGGGATTTGTAGTCATCGGAAAATCGAGCACGCGGCCCGTGCGGGCGCCCTCGACCACGGTGACGCCGAAGTCCACGCGCAGCGTGGCGGGCAGTGACATCGGTGCGGGCAGTGTAAACACAAACGTGTTTGTCACTCCGAGACGCAGCATGCCTGCGCCGCCGGCGAGTGTGATGCCGATGCGCGGCCGCCCGAAGGCGAGTTCAACAAACACCGGAGTGTCGGTGCCGCAGGGCGCGCCCCCCACCTGCACGGTGCCGCCCTCGGAAATACTCTGTATGATGTACGGATGATTCGGCGCTTCGTAGCGGATGCTGGACTGGCAGCCGTAGGCCGCGAGCAGATCGCCGTCGAGCAACTGCCCGGGCACGATCGTGCCTGAAGCGACATCGGCGTAGAGTCGCCCGGTGCTCGGATGCCTCCACACGAGCGGCGTGGACGCGGTGAGCACCGCGCTGCCCGGATCGACAGCCGCGACACCCGGCAGCAGCGGAACAAAACGCGCCGTCGGATCACGCCCGAACGCGAGTTCCGTCTTTGTCGCAATGATACTCTGTGTGTGAAGAAGCGTGCACGGCCAGATCAGACATGCGGCGGCGAGAACGATGCGCGCGGCGGAGACGAAGCGTGTATGTGTGTTCATCGGGGGGCTTTCTGCGCGATGGAGGGTTCGGATTCAGAGGCCGAAACGGTACTGCGCACCCAGCAGCATGGAGAATTGGGATCTGCGCGTGACGGGATTGATGCTCGTCTGATCATCCATATCCGTGTGTATCGTGTAGTGATGGACGTCGAGCGTGAGATCGAGCGCGGGCAACACCGGAGCGGATGCGCGCACACTGTACTGCAGCGTGGTCGGATACCTGTCGCGCAGGATTCCGATCCGTGTGATGCCGGTGTTTTGGTCGATGCTCAGTTCCGGATTGTAGGCGAGTGTCACTTCGTAGCGCAGCATGGCCGTGCAGCGGACGATGGACACTGTAAAATCGGATGTGGCCTGAATACCTGCGCGGTAGCTGCCACCATCACGCGCAAACACCGATACACCCGGTCGAAGAAGCACATGCGCTCCGGCAGTGGGACCGATTCGTCCGTACGGCGTTGTCCAGGAGACGGACATGACGGCGTCGATCACATGATCGCGCGGCACGGTGTCGCGTTGATTGAACCAGACGCGGCTGTACACATGGGCGTCGATCGCCCAGGTTTCGCCGTTGCGTGCATGATCAAAACGCGCGTCACCGAAGTCGCTCCCAAAATCCGAGAGCCGCGTATAATGTGTCACGGCGCAGGAGGCCGACGTGTACGACGTGGCGGCACCGCGTGTATCCCAGCGCAGGGCGGACTCGCCGCGCAGATAATCGGCGGCGGGGTTGTGCGCATACTGTTTTGCCGTCACCGTGAGCCGCCGCTGCAGCGCGGGCTGCGACCACACGGCCTCGAGCTGTTCCCGCGAGTAATTGTTGATCGCCGCGTCACCCGTGTAACCCACGCTCTCACCTTCGGCGCGCAGATGCAGTGCTCCGTTCCCCTGTCGCATGCTATACTGCGCATGCGGCGCGAGGCGCGAGTACCGCATCGACGGGGCCGCCCCCGCCTGATATCCGCCGTCGAGCCCCACGGCAAAAACGGACGCCTGCGCCTCGCCGAAAGTCACGCGCGACTGGGCACGCAAACCTCCGAAGTTGTTGCCGGACGTGTTGTGATAGGATTTCCCGTCGAGGACGGCGGAGGCGGCGAGGCGCGTGCCTGACCCGAGTCCGGCCTGCAGCGTACTCGCCATGACGTACTGCGTGAACTCGTTCTGCGCGAAGGCCTCGTCGGAATACACACCGATGCTCGCGCTGTTGTCGATGTATATATCATTGCCGTCGCGATACGCGTAGCCGAGGCGCACATCTGTGGAGGTGTACGGTGTGCGCATCACCGTCCCCGTATGTCGCAGTGCCATCGAGGCGGTGCTGCGCTCCGACAACATCATCGATGCGGTTGCGTCGAGCGCGCGCGAACTCGTGCGCTGCCGCGCGGCCGCGGGTCCGGACGTTGTATATGATGCGTCACCCACGCCGACACGCACCTGTCCCTGAACCGGTCCGGGCAGGCCCGACACGGCCGTCCCACCGTGCGGCGCCGTATTAAATTTCTTCCGAAAGAGGGACACGTATTCGAGATACGTGTCGATGCTGCGCCGGTCTTCGTGTATGGCCTCGAGTGCGGCCGCGGCGGAACCGCGTGTGGCCGCGGGCGCGTTCCGTGCAAGCTCAGCGGCGGCCGCGGCCAGGGCACGCGCGCTGTCGTCGCGCAGCGCGAGCTGTTCGCGCTGCATGTCGACAAGCTCGAGAATGTTCGCCTGCTCCGCTCGTGTCTCCGCACCGACACTGTCGAGCCGGCGCAACAGCAGCAGTGCCGCAAGCGCCTGCCGCTGCACCGCGGCCTTGATCCGCGCGTGTTGCAGGCGATAGGTTTCGACGTCGTCCGGCTGTTGCGCGCAGGCGCTGCCGCAAAGAAGCAGGAACAGCGCGAGGGAAAGTATATAGCGCCACCGAAAAATATTCTTCACGTCGGTTGCCCCGGCAATGCCCGCCTCTCGAGCGCGTAGCGCAGCAACGCGTAGCTTCCCGAGAGATTGAGCTTTTGACAGATATGCTCGCGGTGATGCTCCACCGTGCGATGGCTCACCCGCAGCTCCTCGGCGATCTGATTCGATGTTTTCGATTGCGAGATAAGGTCGAAGACTTTTTGCTCGGCGGGAGTCAACTGGTCGAGCCCGTGTGATGTCCGCCCCGTAGGCCCACCCCGGGTGCGGTGCACAGTGTGGCGGATAAGCGAGGAGCTGATGTAGTACTCGCCACGCAGCACTGCCTCGAGACCGCGAACGATATCGGGCCCGATGCTGTCCTTGAGCACGTATCCCAAAACGCCGATATCCATCGCCCGATTGAAGACCGATTCGTGGTTGAACATCGTGAGAATGAGCACTGCAACGGGAAGTTCCTGCGTCTGTATGTGCTGAGCGACATCAAGGCCGCTCATCTTCGGCATCTCAACATCAAGAATCACCGCATGTGGGAGAAGCTCGCGGGCGAGACGGAGCGCCTGCTCACCATCCCCTGCCTCGGCGTCGACGCGGAAACGGTGATCGCGCTCAATGATCTCGCGAAGGCCCTCGCGCACGATCGGATGATCGTCGGCGAGGACGATACGTTTCTGTTCCATCTGTCTCACACCTCCTCCGGGGTTGCGAGACCCTGTCGCACGCCGTGCGGGAGACAAATCTCGATGACAGTACCGCCATTGTGCGGTGATCTGATGGCCATCGAGCCACGCAGGATCTGGACGCGCTCCTCCATGCCCTTCAGGCCGAGACTCCGCGTTTTGTGTGACGCGGCAGGCGAGACGCCGCGTCCGTCGTCGGAGAGGGATATCACGACGTATCCGTCGCGATTTGCTATCGCGAGGGTTGCACTGCGCGCATCCGAGTGCCGGAGGATGTTGCTCAGTCCCTCCTGGACAATGCGGAAGATGTGAATGTCGTCGTGCCCGTCGAAGAGGCCGTCGATATCCTGCACCTCGACGTGGGCCGCGATCGTCGACGCGTCGAGCGCTTCCTGCGCCATCTCGCGCAGCGTGGCGGTAAGGCCGACGCGTTCGAGCTGGAGCGGACGGAGGTTGTACGAGATGCTCCGGACGTCATCCATCAACGTGGCGGCGACGGCCGTCGCCTTTTCGAGTCGCAGCTTTGTCTCGTCCGAAAGAGTGTCGTCACCAAGAGCCATGAACAACTGATTCTTGATGATGAGCACTTCCTGCCCGACGTGGTCGTGCAACTCTCCTGCGATGCGCTTGCGTTCGTTCTCCTGCGAGGCGATCAGGTCCTGCGTGAAGACGTGCTGCTGTTCCTGCTCACGCCGCACCGACGCCAATTCCAGCGCCCTCGCGTGGTGCTCCGCCGCGTCCGCGCGTAACTGGGCCTCCACTCGGCGCGCCTGGACGCGTTTGTAACCGAGGAACCCGGTGAAGAGCAACAGCGCGATACCCGCGATGAGTCCGTTCCGCATGCTCGTCTCCCGTGATGCGATGGTCGCGAGGTACTCCTTCTCGCGCCGCACCTTGTCCTTCTCGACCTGCGCGAGTCGCAGCCGCTGCGTCTGCAGTTCTAACTGTGTGGTCCTGTTGTCGAGTTCAAGAAGCTTGTGCTGGTGCTCGATCGCGAGCACCCGCGCCATCTGCCGGTTGCGTTCATGTTCCACCTGTTCAAGGGCGAGTTCCTTCTGCTTGCGCGCGAGTTGCGCGGCGGCGAGGGCCGTGTCCTTCTCGAGGAGGGCGATCTGCTGCACCTTCTTCTCGTTTTCGTAGCGCGCCGTCAGCTCGTTGAGGTAGGTTCGGTTGGATTCGTTGTACACAGAATCCTTGAGGGATACGTACTTGGTGAAGTATTCATACGCCGCGGCGAAATCACCGCCCGCAGCGGAGATGTGGCGCAGGGAGCCGTAGGCGTCTATGATGGTTTTGAGTTGCACGATCTCGCGTGCAACCGCGAGGCCCTTCAGCGCATGGACGCGCGCAGCGTCCACCTTGCCGTTTCGTGCCAGCAGGTCCGCGAGCGCCGTGTGTGCCTGCGCAATGACGAGTGGATCCCGACGCGCCTCGCCGAACGCCAGATACTTCTGCTGAGCGCGCAGTGCCTCCTCGTTCCGATCTTCCAATCGGTACAAGCTGCCCATGGTATGCAGCATGTCTGCAATGGAGGTGCTGTCGCGCGCCTTCTCGAAAAATGCCAGACTCTGCTCGTAGAGCGGCAGGGCCGATGCCTTCTGGCCACGTTCCACGTACGCATTGGCCATGTTCTTCAGACACGTGGCGAGGCGCCCCTCGTCACCCAGCGCCCGCAGATGCGCGACAAGATCCTCCCAAATGGCCAGAGCTGCGTCATAATTTTTCATCTCCGCGAGCAAGGAGGCAAGGTTTCCCCTCGCATTGATCATCCCCGGGATATGGCCCGCACCTTCGGCGAGGCGCAGGCTCTCTTCGAGCATATCGACCGCCTCCTTGACCCTCCCTTGCCGCTTCGCGAGCAGCGCGAGACTGTTGAGGGCATCGGCGGTACCACGTCTGTCGCGCAATTCGCGTGCGATCTCGAGGCCCCTGCGCCGGAGGACGAACGCCGAGTCGATGCTGCCCGTCACAACAAGCAGGTCTGCGAGATTCCCAAGATATAATGCCTCCTCCCTGCGGTGGCCCACCGCCTGCGCCAGGGCGATATTACGCCGAATGATATCGATGGCGCGCGCGTGCTGCGCCCAGTGTTTGTATATCAGTGCCATTATGTTGAGTGGCAGCATCATACCGACGGAATCGCCAAGGGAGTGATAGAGCGCGACTGATTGTTCCGCGTGTTCCCTCGCCGTTTCGTAGCGACCGGTCTGGGCGTGAACCCCGCTCAGGTTGGCGAGAACAAGCGCGCGGAGCCGTGTATTGTCGTTGGCGTCGAGGATGCGTAGGCAACGCCGATACACCTCAAGTGCATCGGGATATTTCGCCTGTGCGACGGAGATGTTCGCCCGGGTGATGTACAATCCCACCGCTCCGGTCGTGTCGCCCAGGCGCATGCAGATCTGAACGCCGCGCTCCAGCACGAGCAGGGCCGAGTCATACAGCCCCTGTCCCTTAAGCACGTTCGCGAGTCCCTGCAGTCCGTTGCGGAGGTACACCGTGTGTCCGATCCGCTCGCTGAGCTGCACACCACGCTCGAACCAGAGCCGCGCAGCAGCGTAGCGGTTCCGTTTCGCATGAATGATGCCCGTGTTGATGAGGGATCCGGCGACGCCTGCGCTGTCGCCCGTTTCGCGGAAGAGTTCCATCGCGGAGTGGTGCATGGCCAGTGCGCTGTCGTATTTCGCCTGATTCTCCATGAGGACGCCCATGGCATTCAGCGTCTGCGCCCGGCTGCGCGTCCTTCCCGCGAGTGCATCGAGCGCGAGAACCCTCTGATACCATCCGCGCGCGGCCTCCGGCTTTCCGGTACTTTCGGACACCCTCCCGAGGCCGTAATATGCCTCGGCCGCGAAGGAGCCATCGCGCTGCGGAGTTATATCGCGCAGTCCCCGGTGAAAGTACTCCTCGGCCTGCGCGTATTTTCTCTGCGCCATCGCGACACTGCCCATGCGAATGTGAAAACGGCCGACATAACGTCGTGAACCCGCGGCCCGCGCTATCCGCAGCCCCTGCTCGCAGTAGCCCCGGGCCTTCGTCGTTTCCCGCTGCGAGAAATGGGCGGAGAGGGCGAGCAACGCCACGAGTCGGCTCGTGTCGACACGTGTGGTGCGCAGCACACGGAGCACGCTGTCGACATTCGTGTTCTGGGCATGTGCCGAAACGGCGGCATGACACACGATGATGGCCGCGATCGTCAGGGCCAGTGGAGCGAAACGACGCATGGTAGACTCTCCATGAGTGGTTCTTGCGCGGACGTGTTCTCCGGACGTTGCAGGGAGAGAGCAACGAGATCGGATCGCCGGCTCATGCGGGAACCGTGCGACATGAGAAGAAGGTCGAGGTTCGAGAGAACTTCCGATCGGCAGGTGCGAAAACGAGATGTGCGGGGGGAACACCGGAAGTATACAACGAAATACGATGTATTGCCAGATCCCGCTCTCGTATTCCCGATGTGATGGCGAATACACCTGAAGGGGCCATACGCGGACGAACAGCGGCTTCTGCCGGACGGGTGAAGGGCACACGCAGGCCGGGTGGTCAAACCGGCCTGCGCACGCTGCCTCGTCACTTCATCAGTGTCATCGTGCCAGTGCGGATCTGTCCCAATGCCTGGAGGCGGACGAGGTACACGCCGCTCACCAGCCGACCCGCATCGAACTCCACCGCGTGTGATCCGGCATCCCGCATCCCATTCTCCAACTCAGCGACAATACGACCGATGTGATCATACACGCGGAGTGTGACCACCCCGTGTGCAGGAAGTGCGTAGCGGATCGTCGTTGTGGGATTGAAGGGATTCGGGTAGTTCTGTTCAAGCATCACCTCGGTCGGAATCGGCGCTGCGCCAATACCCGGCTTCTGCGCAGCGCGGCATTCGCCGAGGTAATCGCCGTGCGCCAGATGGGCCGCGACGGACGACTCGCCGATGCAGACCGTCTGTGCGTTATTACACTGATGGCAGATCAACACCTTGGTCGGATTGTTGCCGCAGACGATGTCGACAACGGTGATCGTGATCGACGCCTGCCCGGAACACGAGGACGCGTCGGTGGCCGTGACTGTGTATGTTGTTGTACTTGCGGGCGACGCTGTCGGATTCGCGCAGTCGGTGCAGCTCAAACCAGTCGCGGGCGACCAGGTGTAGCTCGTACCACCCGACGCGCTGAGTGTCACACTCTGCGGCCCGTATCCGCGATAGATGGTATTGACCTCGCCTCCTGGATTGACGGGAATCGCGGGAGAAGACGTGATGGCGGGCGTGAGAGGTGCGCAGGCGGATGACCTCGCGACTGAATGCGCGTACCCAGCCGCAATCGCCCCCCAATCTGTGGCAGTACCGACCTGACCCGGAGAATACCGATCGTTCTGTTGAGTGTTGCCATCGCCCATCTGACCAGCATAGTCGTTTCCCCACGCCCACAGGGTGCCGTTGGTTTTTATTGCAAGCGAGTGATAGTCGCCACATGCGACCGACGCCCAATTCGATTCATTGCCCACGCGTTCAGTATACAACTGCGCACTCGGCGTGCTCCCGATTCCGAGCTGGCCGTAACTCCCATTTCCCCAAGCCCATAACGAACCATCGTTCCGGATTGCGAGGGTATGGTACAGACCGCACGAGACAGTCGCCCAGTTTAAATCCTGTCCAATCTGGACTGGCCACAAGCGCGTGTCCGTCGAGTTATCACCCAATTGTCCGTAGGCATTGTGTCCCCACGCGTACAGACCGCCGTTTGTTTTTATTGCCACAGTGTGATTGTCGCCGGCCGAGATTGAAGCCCAGTTGTAGTCGTATCCCACCCTGGTCGGAACGGATTGGGATGTTGTGGAGTGTATGCCCAACTGTCCCAGACTGTTCCGTCCCCACGCCCACAGGGAACCGTCGTTCTTGATCGCAAGCGAATGGTAATCACCACATGCCACAGAAGACCAGTCGACGTCATTTCCCACTCTGGTGGGTGAGTATTGCCATATCGCATTATTGATGCCCAGTTGCCCATAAGCGTTGTGACCCCAAGCCCACAGTGAGCCGTCCGTTTTGATCGCCAGCGTGTGTTGCGCGCCGCACGCAACAGAAACGTACCCTGTACCAATCAGCACGGGTGTTGACCTGTTCTGTTGTGTGCCGTCACCCAGTTGCCCGGAACCATTGTTCCCCCACGCATACAGAGAACCATCGGTCGAGATTGCGAGTGTATAACGGCTGCCGCACGAGACAAACGCCCAGTTCACATTCGATCCGATCTGACCCGGAGAGCTAGTATTCGCGGTTGTGTTGTTGCCCAGTTGTCCGTTAGAGTTGTATCCCCAGGAGTACAGCTCCTGATTCTGCGCGTGCAGATTCGCGGCACTAATGAACAGCAGCATGAGCATACCGATTGTACCCCGGAAGCATGCCGCGGCACGTGTGTGTACCGTTCCCCGTCTGCATGCCGATTCGCGTCGTCTGTTTACAGATATGTATTTCATTGCGTCAATTCCTTTTTATGATGCGACAATTGTGGATCACAGTGAGAGTGTCGTACCGCCGTACACCCCGAATGGATTAGTGGCACGACAGAATTGCCCGGTATTACCTGAGGAGCATCATCGTGCCCATGCGCGCCTGTCCCAGCGCCTCGAGGCGGTAGAAGTACACGCCGCTCGCGAGGTGTGATGCGTCGAAGAGAACGGTGTGTGTTCCCGCGTCCTTGATTCCATTTTCCAGCTCGCCGACGAGACGGCCTGTGTGATCATACACGCGGAGCGTCACTGCCCCGTTCTCCGGGAGTGTGTAGCGGATCGTCGTTGAGGGATTGAATGGATTCGGGTGGTTCTGTTCCAGACGAATTGTCGACGGCCGTTTCTCCGCGATATGTTTCGGCAATTGAGACAGCGGGCGTTTCCATACACCATGACCCACTGTGCCTGCAAAAATCTCGCTCCCAAAAATCTGCAGGGCTTCCACATGTTTCCATCCGGTCATGCCCGCGCTCACGTCGTTCCAGGAAACACCGTTGTTGTTCGTTGCGAACACGCCGTTCGTGGTACCGGCGTACATGGCGCTGCCGTCCGCAATGAGTGTATTCACTGCTGCGGAGGTCAGACCGGCGCCCGCCCACGACCAGGATGCGGCACCGTCGGTCGACGTGAACACCTGGCCTCCCGCCGTCCCGGCATACAGCACTGATCCCGCGAAAACGAGAGCGCGGATGTTCATGTCGGTGAGACCGTTGTTCACTGCGGTCCAGCTCGCCGCGTGATCGTCGCTGCGGAACACGCCGCCTCCGGCCGTGCCCGCGAAGAGGACGTTTTCGCCCACGGCGAGCGCCTCGACTTTTGTTTCCGTGAGGCCATTGTTTGACATGATCCAGGTCGTACCGCCGTCGTTCGAGCGATACACACCATTGTAGGATGTGGAACAGCAGGCATTGAGGCCCATGAAGAGCGCCGTGCCATCGTTGGCGAAGGCCTTGATATAGTTGAGTGTCGAAATTTTCGTCCAGGTTGAGCCATGATCGATTGAGCGCCACAAGCCGTTCCACGACCCGGCGAGGATCTCGCTCCCGTTTACAAGGAAGGCGTCGATGATGCTGAGCTGTGCCGCGCCGGGCAGCCATGACGCGCCGCCGTCGGTGGTCATGGTCACAGTTCCGCTCCCCGTTTGCGTCACACCCGCCAGGAGCATCGCTCCATCCGATGCGAAGGCGTACACGTATGATCCGAGTATCCCGCTATTCGCTGGCGCCCAGCTCGCACCGCCGTTCATGCTTCGTTGCAGACTGTTTGTCGTGCCGGCGAAGACAGCCGCACCGCTGACAGCCATCATCTTCGTGGTGAACGTCATCGAAGTGGGAGTCCAATTTGCCCCCTTGTTTGTCGACTTCAGGACGCCGCCATCGTAGGTGCCCGCGTACACCAGCGATCCATTCGCCGCGAGGGAGTACACAGGCGGGATGCCGGTATTCGTTATGTTCACAAGCCCGGTGTTCCTCGCCGTCCACTTGCCTCCCCCGTTTGACGAGTAGAACACGCCCGCATCACCACCTGCGTATAAATCGCTCCCCGCGGCGCAGAGCGCGCGGATGCGCGGGCTGCTCCCCGGAAGTCCGCTGCTCGATTTCTTCCATGTCCGTCCCGCGTCGGCCGACCGATACACACCGTCGGCGGAGCCCGCCACGACATAGGAGCCGCTGACAGTGAGCGCGTGGACCATGGAAGTTCCCAACGTGCCCGAGGTGACTTTGGACCAGCTTCCGCCGGACGTATTCGCGCGAAAAATTCCCGCCTCCGTTCCTGCGAGAACGTACCCGCCGTGGATGCACAGGGCGCGGATATCCGTGCTTGTCATTCCGGTGTTGGACTTCGTCCACGTCAGTCCGAGATCCAAGGACCGGAACACCTCGCGCGGACCACTTATACTGCCCGCGCTTGCATAGAGCAGACTGCCCGACACCGCCAGCGCTTCCACGCGAGGATTTGTCAGACCAATGTTCCGCGAGTTCCAAGTGGCCCCGTTGTCGGACGAGACATACACGCCGGCGCTTGTCCCGGCGATGAGAGTGGTTCCGGACATTACCATGGCATCGGCAAAACCGCCGAACGGTCCATTCGTCTGAGCCCACTGTGCAATGATCGGATACGGTGCGAACAGGCACAACAGACTTGCAACCCCGAATAGGATTGATCGGTATTTCTTTTGCATCACATCCTCCAATCAGAAGATTTTCATCGATCGTGCGAGCGACGGCGCGTGCCACTATGCCATGACACGTCGGCGCTCACTTTTAAGACGAAATCTATCCGAATAGGGGATCGTGCGCATGGGTGGAACCACCTATGCGACAGGGGGAGGTCCACCCACATTCTCACGATCACGCATGTTCATCCACCAGGCGTGACGCGCGGAGCGGAAGACCACGTATGCACTCCGATTCTACCGAAGCTCCACGTTGGGCGTTGACCGCCGCTACTATGTTTTGTATCCCACTGTGCCGCTCCCCTTCGTCACTGGCGCACGTGACGCCCCCCGCCGATTCGTGTCGCGCGGCAGTCGATCCCCCACTCAGTCACATCTCCTACAACTGCACATATCGTAGAGTGATATTTTGGACGTTCGCTTGAAGGGTAACGAAATATACTCCCGCCGGGAGTTGCGGCAGTCTGAAGCTGTGTGTGCCACGATCGAGAAATGTGTTTGAAAGAACGGCGCGTCTGCGGCCGCTGAGGTCGCTCACTTCGATCAGGGTATGGCCGTCTTCCGGGCAGTATGCCTGCAGACTCCCCTGCCCCACAACGGGATGTGAGAGTACAACGAGTTCGTATCCCGTTTCGGCCGCCATGTTCGTGCCGGTACCGCCGGAGGTGCCCGTCTTTCCATCGAAGAGAAACGGCTTCGCTCCGAAGCGGGTTTTCCAGATGTCGATGAGCGACGTAAAATCGGTTATCTCCACTTCGCCGCGCGCGCGGAGGGTCTCGAGTGGTTTGAGTATCGTGTCCTCGACGGCGAGCAGCGCGGCGGGCGCCGTGATCATCGCGGGCTTGATATGGAAACTCGCGGTGAGGATGTTCACGGGTCTGATGGCGCCGCTGCGGTACAGATCCACTAGGCGCTGCACTCCGAGCACATCACCGGCGAACTGCCCGATGCAATAGATGTTGCCGGCCGGATCATCCTCCCAATAGTGGTTGCGGTCCTTCGGTCGCCATACGCCGCTGGGGCAGGGATCGTTCACATGATTCGGTGTGCCGCTTCCCATCAGGATGTCGCCCCGCCATGTGGTCCACGGATACTTCACACCCGCGACGGGCAGTCGAAATCGGTCCCACTTCTGAAACTGCGGAATGGATGGATCCCACACGTGTCCGCCGATGACGGTACTGCCTCCGACCCCGAGCGAATCCAACAGATGCGCCACATCGGTGTAGTTGTATCCCAGTTTCTCATGCGAATGCGCGTCGATGGGCACTCCCATGTCCTCGCGCAGATAGCGCAGCACGTTCTTGCCCGCGGTATTCCGCATCAGCGATGAATCCTCGTAGGCGAGCGCCGCGAGCAGCACCTTCCAGTCGGGCTGGAACACCCACGTCATGTTGTATCGTTTCGCCGTTGCCGCCATCGCCAGCATACCATCGCGAATGGTGATGTACTGGATGCGCGCCTGCGGTGTGCCGATATCGGCTGCGGGAGTATTGTCCTCGATGTGTGTAAAGAGCACCACATACACGGGCGGCTGCGTCTGCGCTACTGTTCCCCACGGCAGAGCAGCGAGGGCGACGAGGATAAGGAAGGATTTCATATGAAGGAGGAGCTAGGAGTTAGGATCTAGGATCTAGGATCTAGGATCTAGGGGACCGGCAAGGCGGAACTGAGTGGTGAACACATGTATGACACGGGACATGCTGTTAGGTTGAAAATACTCGCCGCTGTTTTCACATTCACTCGATTCAGTACTTTCACTCCATTAACTCCATTCACCCCATTCACACCATTCACACCATTCGCAGCATCGCCGTGGTGCTTCTGTTTACTTCTTCGAAAGTGTGATACGGATTTTTGTGTCGCCGCGGGCTGTCCAGCTCTCGAGGGATTGTTTGTAATCGCGGTCCAATCGCTGGTCGTTGTATTGAACGCTGGTGAGATGCGGGGTCACGTCGCCCGTCAGGATGGAGAACCGGTCGTAGTCATCGGTGCTGCCGTTCTTTTCGAGAGGGATATCGCGGCCGGTGATGCTTGTCTGATCCGTCCAGTCACCTGCCTGCAGCCGGGTATGCGTGAAGGTGAATTCCGTTACCATGGTCGCGGAGTCATTCACGACGACACGGATGTGCTCGGTGTGCGTGAAATTGCCCGCGATGGTGTAGGTCGTATCATGCGTGTAGACGTTCTTGTTCAGGGTGCCGTACACACCCGGCTGCGGCCCAGCCATGAGCGAGGTCATCTGTAGTATCTCGTTTTCAAACGACACGACCAACGTGCCGCTTGTGCGATCCTCCACGCGCATGCGTGCGTCAAGTGGCGAACACGAGATGGAGGCGTTCACATAATTGCGCGATTGCACCGTCAACCAACGGAAATCCACGTAACCGCGTTTGGTCTTGCCCGGACCCGCATAGCCGTATATCGTGAGTCCGTATCGGGTCGTTCCACCTTTCACAGGAAAGCGAAGCACGCCGTCGTCACCGGACCAAGTCACGAAACGGCCCTGCTCGTCGGTAAGCCGCATGGGCGTGCGGTCGCCGGCAAGCTTGTCGGTGCACGTGGCACATGTCGCGAAAACGCTGATGGAATCTTCCGTGGTGTTCACGAGATCCGGCAGTGGGTTCGTCTGCCCTCCCTCGAGGAGAAATACACTTGTTGACGGAAAAGAATTCGGCGGAACGGTGCCGATGGTTTTCTCGTAGGTCTGTTTCCATCGTTCGCCGATTTCACCGAACGACGTGATCGCGCTGGTTGCGATATAAGTGATCACCGGGTAGGCGTTCCCGACATTGCCCGCGTTGTCGCCCGAGAGGTAGGGATCGAATTTCCCGGCGTTAAGACGGGTGCCCCGCATGGTACCGGGATAGTTTGGATCGGCAATGCGTAGCGAACCGCCTTCGGTTTCATACACAATCATCGCATGTCCCTTCCACGTCCCGTCCAAGCGCCAAATTTCGACGAGTTGTGGATGCCCCGTGTTTCGAATGGAGAATGCGAAGCCGAGGTAATGCAGACTGTCTTCCGAGATCTTCTGTTTTCCTATCGCCTCGAAGTGGTTCGTCCGCCAATTGTAACGCTGTTGCCAGTGGAGCCCGGCCCACACGACGGATGCGAATTTGTAACCGTGTGGATTGTCCATCCACATGGAGTCCGCGTGTACTTCATCAAGCAGATCGTGCAGTGCATCCGCGCCGAAGCGAAGCTTCTTGTTCACGTAGTACCACATCGCGGTGAGGCTCTGGCCCGTGCAGTGTCCCCCAGGAGCAATGTATGATCCCCAGTTGATGAATTCCCAGTCGTCGACGCCCGGAGAGAATCCCGAGGATATTTTCCCGGTGAGATCCCCGGTGGCAATGCCCGCCACAATCACGTCGGCCCAGTTGCGCAGCAACGGACCGGAGCCGGCCTTGCCCATGCCGGCCAGATCGCCCGAGAGGTGCCGCGTGTACACGTACACGGCACTGTCCGTGAGTCCGGCGATGGGGAGCCCCTCGAGAACGCGCGTGTCGCGGTCGTAGTAGAAGGCCATGGCGAAAAATCCCGGCGGGAGTGTGATGGGAATTTTGATGAGCATCGCGGAGTCCGCGTATCCTCCGCCGTTTGTGATGGTGATGAGCGGGGAGAGCAATCGCACCGTATCGCCGAACCCGCTGTCGAGGATGCGGGAGTAAGCGACGCTGAACGTCCTGTCCGCTGTGTACGAGTTCGGCGGCACGTCAATGGTGAGTCCGGTGACAGGCGTGTTCGGAGCCGTCACCACAACGCGACCGCCGGACACGGCAACGACGGACCGCGCGACCTCGATCTGCGGTCCTGTCACGAGAGCGCGTGTGGGCAGCTTCTGAACGGTGAACGTGTACGTTCGTCCGGATTCCGCAGCGATGTTTTCAAGCGTGTCGGCATAACAGGTCCGCACGTAGCCGATGAAGGTGTAGGTGTCCGCCGCGGAGGGCGCAGCAGCGGGAGGGATATAGGGCGACACTCCCGCGTACATGATCCGCGCGCGTCCGGGTTCGCCCGCGCGGAGGCAGGCCACCGCTGCGGCGCGCATCTCGTTCCCGACGGTGGCGACCACGATGTAGCTGCCCGCCGCCAGGCCGCTGCTTCCAAGCTGGTACGCGTGACTGCCGACGGCGAGTTCGTCGGTCCGCGTCGCGACCTCCGCACCGTGCATGGAGTAGACTGCGAGGTGCACGCGTGCGGCAGCCGGCATAGTGAGTGTAAACGAGGCGGCGGCGTGCGGGAGCGAAGGTGCAACGGCGCGCAGCGTGA
This sequence comes from Ignavibacteriota bacterium, assembly GCA_016218045.1. Taxonomy (NCBI): domain Bacteria; kingdom Pseudomonadati; phylum Ignavibacteriota; species Ignavibacteriota bacterium. The sequence continues at coordinate 56,276 of JACRFB010000022.1, read as the reverse complement.
GGGCTCCCGGCGCGGCCGTCGGCTCCGTCGCGTTTGGACGGTCGAGACTGAGCGTGGTGACACCGACAAGCAGCGTGTCCCATCGCTGCGTCAAGTTGCGGACGCGGATGCTGTCGAGCGTAACGGCGGCCCCGGTTCCGGCGGCTGTCGCGGTGAACGAGATGATACGCGGCTGCGCGCGAAGCGCGCCTGGCACGACGAGCAGGAGAAACGACGCAACAACGGTGAACAGTCTGATGGAATCAACAGGACTGACGGTACAGGAACCGCGGCGCTGTGCAGCCATGGCAATCCTCACGGGAGGTTGGGGGGGGGAGGGAGGACAGCGTCCTGGTCGGACGCGCGGGGGAAGAAATTTTCCGGAACCTACACATCACTGCTGTGAAAGCAAACTCACACTTCACCTGGAATCATTCCCCCCGGTCGTACACATTTTCACCCCATGCACCTGATTCGCCATATTCACCCCATTCACTTCATTTACACCATTCACTCCATTCACCCCATTCACACGAGGAACACCCATGCGCCGTCGAATATCCAGCCGTTCACCGTGGGAACCGCTTGTCGGATTTTCCCGCGCTGTCGCCATTGGAAATGTTGTGTACGTGGCAGGCACCGCGCCGTATAATGAACAGGGTCAGCTTGTGGGTGTGGGTGATGTATACACGCAGGCGGTGCAATGTTTGCGGACCATCGAACGCGCACTTGTTGCGGCGGGGTCAAGCATGAACGATGTCGTACGCACACGGATATACATCACCGACCGCGGTTTCGCGGCCGACGTCGGCCGTGCACACGCCGAGTATTTTCGCGACATCCGTCCCGCCGCCACCATGGTTGTGGTCGCGGGACTCGTCGATCCCGCCATGCTCGTCGAAATTGAAGCGGATGCCGTGCGCGGTGAATGAAAAAGCGCACACCGACGGACACGGCCGGTTTTTTCCCCACCACCCTGTACCTGATATTATACCCGCGTCCTCTATGAGGTCACCGTCTGACGTTCCGTCGCGCTTCGACTCCGCTCAGCGTGACACGATTTAGTTGTTCCGCATTTCCCGGTCACCGTTCCGTCGCGCTTCGACTCCGCTCAGCGTGACACGATTTAGTTGTTCCGCATTCCCCGGTCACCGTTCCGTCGCGCTTCGACTCCGCTCAGCGTGACACGATTTAGTTGTTCTTCATTCCCCGGTCAGCGTTCCGTCGCGCTTCGACTCCGCTCAGCGTGACACGATTTAGTTGTTCCGCATTCCCCGGTCACCGTTCCATCGCGCTTCGACTCCGCTCAGCGTGACACGATTTAGTTGTTCCGCACTTCAATTTTCCCTTTTCCCTTTTCCCTTTTCCCGTTCCCCGTTCCCCGTTCACCGTTCCTAACTCCACCAACAAATGCTCAACTTCACCTTCCACAACCCCACAAAAATCGTCTTCGGCCGCGACACTATCGATCGCGCGGGCACGGAAACCGCCGTATTCGGAAAACGTGTCTTGCTGCTGTCCGGCATGGGCAGCGCAAAACGCAGCGGTGTGTACGACCGTGTGCTCGTCTCGCTCCGCGCGGCCGGCCTCGACTGTCTCGAGATCGACGGTGTGCAGCCCAATCCCCTGCTCTCGAAAGTGCACAGCACCATCGACGCGGCCAAGGCGTACGGTGCCGACGTGATCGTGGCCGTGGGCGGCGGGTCCGTGCTCGACAGCGCCAAGGCCATCGCCGCGGGCGCAGTGGTGGAGCATGACGTGTGGGACTTCTTCATCCGCCGCGCAACAGTGGCACGCGCCCTGCCGATCGTCGCCGTGCTGACGCTGGCAGCGACCGGATCCGAAATGAACGGCGGTTCGGTGATCACACACGACGAGACGCGCGAGAAATTCAACATGGGTTCGCCGCACACGTATCCGAAGGTGTCGATACTCGATCCGTCGGTCACGTTTTCGGTGGATGCCGCCAACAGCGCCTACGGCGCGGTGGATGCGGCCGTACACATGCTCGAGCCCTACTTCAACGGCGCAAATCCCGATGCGCCCCTGCAGGACGGCCTGGTGGAATCGCTGCTGCGCACCATACGGGGCGTCATTCCCACGATCCTCGAAAAACCGGACGACTATCAGGCGCGCGCGGTGATGATGTGGTGCGCCACGTATGCGCTCAACGGCATGACATCCGCCGGCATGGGCGGCGCGGCCTTCCCCGTGCACATGATCGGGCACGCGCTGTCGGCGCTGTACGACACGCCGCACGCCGCGAGTCTGGCCATCGTGCTTCCGGGCTGGCTGCGTGTTGTGCGCGACGAGAAGGCAAAAAAAATCGCGCAGCTCGGCCGCGCGGTCTTCGGTGTCACGGAGACCGACGACACCGCGGCGGTTGATGCCACCATCACCTCCATCGTCGCCTGGCTGCGCTCGATCAACACTCCCGCTTCTCTCGCCGAGGGCGGCATCCTCGCGCAGGACATTCCGCGTATCGCCGCCAACGCCCGCCGCCTCGCCGCGCTGTGGTCGATGGAGAAGTACGACGAGGACTACATCGCGCGCATACTCTCGCAGTGCATCTGATCGGTTTTATGTGGAAAGTAGCAAGGTGGAAAAGTAGCAAGGTAATCAGTCTATTCCATTCCCAGTTCCTAGATCCTAGTTCCTAGTTCCTAGTTCCCCGTTCACAGTTCACCGTTCCCCGTTCACCGTTCACCGTTCCCAGCCATGTCCATCGAACTTCCGGACGATACACGAAAACACCTCCTCGCCTCGCTGAAGCGCTATGCGGAAGAGCGGCTCGATATACAACTCGACGATCTTCCGGCCGCGCTGCTGCTGGATTATATACTGAAGGAAATCGGTCCCTCGATATACAACCGCGCCATCGCCGACGCGCAGGCCTATCTCGTGGCGCGGGCGGGAGACATGGAGGGGGTGTTGTTCGAGATGGAAGTTCCGTACTGGACGGCCGCAGGATCTTCCGGAGTGCGGCGCGGCAAGGGATAGCCGCTGCAGCGTTTCCTATTGCAGCACAACGGCGCGGCGCGATGTGGCGCCCGCGGCACTGAGGCGCAGTATATACAATCCGGGAGGAATTGATCCGCGCTGTATGGTTATGTGATGCTGTCCGGCCGCGAGTGCACCATTGAAAAATTCCGCCACCTCTCCGCCGAGTATGCTGTGCAGTGTCAGACGGACGCGCGAGAGCTGTGCGACGGTGACGGGAACGGTGGAGCCGTCCAGTATGGGATTCGGATAATTCTGTCCGATATATAGACCCTGCGGGGCGGCACCGTCGGTCACGCCGCCTGTGGCCGGCGAGAAGAGACTCCGGTACAGGAATCGCGCCGTGGTGCTGATGATGGAATCGATATAGCCCCACGGGCCGTGCCCCTCGCCCTGCAGGGGATGATACTCGTGTGGCAGACCAAGGGCGACGGCCCTGGCTTGGAGTTGCACGGCATTTATAAATGGGACGGTCTGGTCTTCTGTGCCGTGAAAAATAAGCAGCGGTGGATCGTCCGCGGATTCGATCGCGTTAACGTCCTGCAACGCGCCCCAGTAATCGAGACAGGCGTGGATGGTGGACGAGTACCCGGGATTCCCGCTGTTGCCCTCGACGCTCTGTGTGCCCGAGGCGGGATACACTTCCGCGACGCGATTGACATAGGCCACGCACAGCGACGTGTACGCGCCCGCGGATCCTCCGCCCATTGCGATACGGGTTGTGTCGAGCCGGTACTGCGACGTGTTCCGGCGGAAATACCGCACGGCCGCGCGTGCATCGTGCATGGCGTTCATGACGGCCCGTGAGACGGTGACGGTGTCGAGCCGGTAATTGATACTCGCGGTGACATACCCGCGCTTCGCAAAATCCGTGCACAGTTGCACGAATTGCGGCGTGCCCTTGTCTCCGCCCACAAAGCCCCCGCCGTGGACGAAGATCACCAGCGGCCGCGCCTGCGCGGTGTCGCCCTGCGGCTGATACAGGTCCAGCATCAGCGCTTCCTGCTGTCCTTTCACGTTCACGGCGGATCCGTACTGCACGTTCGCCGTCTTTGATGTGGAGGAAAACACCTGATTCAGATACCGCTGCGCCTGCACCGGCATGGCACAGACGAGCAGAACCAATATCACACGTGACACCATGAGCACACCTCTGAGTGTAATAAACGGAATTACTCTATGACAACACATACACAGTCAGGGTTTCATCCCGCCAGATCAACCCTTACGGCTACCGGGCATGTGTTGAATACGTTGATAGATCCCGATATCGGCACTCTTTCACCGAAACCTGTCTCACGCAGTCTGCATGGGAGAGTCCCCCTCAGCGACAATTGGTAGTCGTACGACGAATTCCGTCCACTCCTTCGGGACGGAATCCACCTCGATCGTACCGCCGTGTGCCGCCAGTATGTCGTGGCTCATGGAGAGGCCCAGACCTGCTCCCTTCCCTGCAGGTTTCGTCGTGAAAAACGGCTGGAAGATGCGTGATCGTACCTCCTCGGGTATTCCCACCCCGTTGTCACGAATGGACATTACTGCGACACCATCCTTCATCCCCGTACGAATACGAAGAATCGGATCGACAGGTGCTGGAACAGTGAAGGAATAGGGATCTTCGGCTTCGATCTGCATCGCATAGAGAGCATTCTGAACGAGATTGATGACGAGTCTCGATAAATCTTGCGGAACGCAGAAGACTGGTGCGAGTGTCGGATCCAGATACGCGATGACCTGCGGCAATCGCGATACCTCTTTCGCACGCAGCGCCGATAGGCACAGGTGGACAGCATCCACTGTAATCGCGTTCAAATCACAGGCCTGTGACGAGGCGCCTTCAGAGCGCGAGTGTTTCATCATATTGTTGACAATCGCGTCGGCGCGGCGTCCATAGTCAACGATGCGTTCAAGATTTTCTTCGAGATCTACCAGTAGGTCTTCTCGTCTCTCTGTGTCATTGTGTCGAATTTCTGCCACGAGATCGAGTGAGACCGTAGAAAAGTTCATGATGAAATTCAGTGGATTTCGAATTTCGTGCGCGATGCCCGCAGTGAGCTGTCCGAGGGATGCAAGTTTTTCCTGATGAATAAGTCGTGCTTGCGTCGACTGGAGTGCATCCAAGGTCGCCGAAATTTCGCGGTTCTTCTGTTCGAGAAAGCGCGATTGTTCTTCGATCTGCGCCTGCGCCTGTCTCATTTGAAAATTACGCTCACGCGCAGCGACAAGTAGTTCCCGACTCTTCGACGAGAGCTTACGCACGTACTCCGACAACTGCAGAAACACACCTGGGAAAAAACCTGCGGAAATAAGTATCACTGCCGATTCTGCGTAATCGGGTGTGCCGAACAACATGGTTCCGACAGAAAAACCAGCCGCGAAAAGTATCCACAATCCAAACAGTTGCAGTCGTGTGATACTGCCGCTGAATCCGACAATTCCTGCCATGAACCACAAGGTGGCAAGTATTCCATATCGTGCAGGATCAGCAGATACAACCCCGAACCATGCTGCGTGCAAGCCGAAAACACGAACGGTCACGCGCGTCCATTGTTCAAGTGTCGCATCACCGCGAACCATCAGATATCCGAAATAAAAATAGAGAGGCGTCCACAGCAGCGGAACGAGCAGAAACTCCTTCCCGACGACACGGATTCCCGCACCCTGCATGTCCAGCAATAGAAGCGAGACCGTTATGAGAAGCGCTCCGTAGGCAAGAAAGGAACTACGGAATCGAAGCACACGGGATAGTCGGACGGGATTACCCACGGTTTCCTCTACATATGTGTGTGAGCTGCTTGATGAACTCGACATGACGACGCGCTGCGCACTTCGGATACACAGCGCAGATCACCACGGGTTGCATGATGTGCGTAGGATAAGAAGGTGCAGGGAGAAGAGGACCATCCCAAGATAACGCTTTACAACATCGCGGCCCTACATCCAGTCTACGGTTCTATTAGCACCAGTCGACGACTCACACTTCTCGAAACGCCCTGAAGGCGCAGTTGGTACGATCCCGCGGGAAGGGTTCTTGTATCCACCACCGCTTGATGCGGTCCTTGGGCGCACATCCCCTGCTCGAGCCGCGCGACACGTTGACCGGTGAGTGTGTACAGTTCCAGTGTGACACGTGCTTCCCGCGGCAGCGTGTACTGCACAGTTACCACATCACGCGCGGGATTGGGATACAGACTCACAAGTCCGAAATCCGCGGGGGCTGTGTGTGTACGCCGGACGGCGGATGGCACAAGCAGGCCGGCATCGATCCACGCGCTGTACCACAGGTTCGCGAGCGCCTGCGCCGCGCGCTGCATCTGGTCCAGTGTCACACTTCGTGTAAAGGACCAAAGTGCCGCGTAATACGTGTCGGGTACACCGCCAGATCCGTTCCAGCCGGAGACCTGTTTTGCGCGGGTATCGGCACGGAGCAGCGTGTCGACGAGACCGAGACTGTGCAGCACGATGTCGAACATGTACGCGGTGGGATCCGCGATGTAGCGCACCGAATCGGGAGACACGGCAAGGGCGGACAGGTAATGCTGCGCGTTCAGCATGGTGGACTCGTACCGCGAATGTATGCCACCGTTGCCGGTGTTCTGCCCGTCGTAATTTTTGGTGGTGTGCAGGGGTTGAAACGCGTCGGCCACATAATGGCCCAGATCGGCCGCGGCTTGCAGCGCGGCATTCCAGTCGTTCCGCCGCAGGCGCGCGACAAGCGAGTCGTAGGTCCACACCGTCGCCCAGGGCAGCACGCCGTTTTCCTTCACACGAGTCCATCCGTACAATGCGACGGCCGCGCCATGATCGTGCGGAAAGGCGCGCATATCGGGATAGTCGTCGATATCGATGTAATGCCGCGTCGCCTCGGTGGTGAGCGAGGTGTCCTGCGCGTCGCGGCGCCAGTCGGCGTCGGGTCCATGCTGTGAGAGGAAGGTGCTGTCCGCAATGAGCCGCGCCATGGCGGGCGGGAGAAAACGCACGGCCGCGCGATTGATGAAGCGGTGGCCGTCCGCGCCCCAGCCGAAGGTTTCGATCAGCGCGAGAAACAGCAGGAAAACCATGGTGCCGATGGCCGCGACACCAGGACGCGGCCGTGCACCCCGCCTACTTGGCGTTCTTGGCACGTTTCTCTGCTTTCTTTTCCTTCAAGGATTTTTTTGCGGGCTTCTTGGTTTCCTTTTTTGCGTCCGTGCCTTTGGCCATGGGGACCTCCGTCGATGAGTGAATGTGTGCGCAAATATACGGCGGCACGACACGTGCACAATACCACGGTTGCTACCGTCCCATGCGCGCCACCGACTCCGACTCGTCGCGAAGTAGAGTAACTCATCCGCGGACGTGATCGGATCAGATCCCTGAAACGATGTTTCGATCCACAGCCGGCGCGGCCGTCCATCAGCAGGATTCCTGTGGCGGATGGTCCGCGGGTTGCATACATTTCGACAATACCCGCCCGCCTCCCCACCCGAGGACATCCGCCATGCGTCCGATGCTCGTACTCGCGCTGCTGCCGCTGCTCTGCTCCACACTGCACGCGCAGCCCCGCATTCTGTGGCGCTTCGATACCAGGGACGCCTCCTTCGGCCAAAGCGCCATGGGCGACATCGACGGCGACGGCAGTCTCGAAGTGGTCTTCGGCTGCTATCGCAACGACAGTTGCATCTATGCGTTAAACGCGGAGGACGGCACGCTGCTCTGGAAATTCAACGCCAGCTCACCCGGCTTCGAGGGCTGCAACGATGTGGCGCCGCTCATCGCTGATGTCGACGGTGATGGCGCCCTCGAAGTGATCGTTGCGAGTTCCTGCAATCCCAAAACCTACTGCTTCGACGGCCGCACCGGCGCAATTCTATGGGAGGCACGCACACGCGGCAGCGATTCGCCGCCCAGCATGGGTGACGTGGATGGCGACGGGAAGCCGGAAATACTTCACGGCGAATTCGGCGGATGGGTGCGCTGTCTCAATGCGGAGGACGGTTCACTCGCCTGGGATCTTGCGGTGGACACACATTCATGGATACAGACGGCGCCGACCCTGCTCGATGCCGATGGCGACGGCACTCTCGACTTTGTGGTTGCAACGTGGAACCGCACCGCGGGTGATACCAACACCGTGCGCGCCTACCGCTGCAGAGACAGGAAGGAACTCTGGCGTGTCCCGCTTGCGGATGTCGTCTATCACGGCACCGCCGTGGCCGATCTCGACATGGATGGAAAAGCTGAGCTGGTGATCGGTGATTACAGCGGCACCGTCACCGTGCTCAATGCCGAGGACGGGAGTATTCTTTATACGCTGAATCGTCCCGGATACTATCACGGCGCACCCGTTACGATAGGCGATCTCGACGGCAACGGCACCTGTGAACTCGTCACGATACGCTGGTACGAGGTGACGGCTTTCAACGCCAGCGGCAGCGCGCTGTGGACACACGACATACGCAATTTCGCCGGATCCTTCCGCGGCGCGGCCCTGAGTGATGTTGACGGCGACCGCCTGCCCGATGTGGTGTTCGGCACGTCCGACGGACGCCTCGTGGCGTTACGAGGCACCACCGGTGCGCCGGTATATGATGTGGATCTCGCCGCCGATTACGGCGACACACGATTTACGCTCGATCATGCACCCGTGATCGCCGATGTGGACGGCGACGGCGCGATGGACGCGATAATCGTGGGCGGTCATGCCGACTATCCCGACTTCTCGAAAAACTTCGGCCGCGCCTACGCCGTGCGCCTCGGAGAGGGTTTCGGTCCACCGTGGTTGATGTTCCAGCACGACGTGTCCCGCAGTTCGAGTATGAACGCGGGCGGGATTACCAGCATACACGCCGGCGATCCCTCCGCCGCGCCGGCGCTTCACATATTCCCCAATCCCACACGCGGAAAACTGAACATCATCACGGAAGGCATACGAGAAGGGAGCACCGCGTCTGTAACGATTCGTGACGCCGCCGGACGCGTAATCATCCGGCAACTCCTCTCAGGTGATCACAACACCGTCGATCTGCACGGCCGCCCGCCCGGCGTCTATCTCGCCACCCTGCATGCCGGCCGCGGTATACATCACACCCGCTTCATCCTCACACCCGCTTCAAACATCGGAGAACGTTGAACCTTTGTCGTCACACGTCACACACCATTCTTTCTACTTTCTACTTTCTACTTTCTACTTTCTACTGTCCCTCTTCCCACATGCGCGCATACACCCTCACCCTCACCATCACCATCACCATCGCCATTGCCACCGCGGTACATGCGCAGCCGATGCAGAACCGTCTCATGCTGGCAATATCGGATGATGGACTCCGATTTACGAAACTGCATCAGACCGTGTTCAACGAGGGCGACGTCCCCGATGCTGTTGTGACACCGGATGGAACCGTGTTCCTGTTTTTCCAGGGCAACCTCCCTCCGAATCACGACCAGATCGTTGTGGGCATCTCGGCGGATGGAAAAAACAACTGGAGTTTTCAACCCGTGTCCATCATGGGAATCGGCGGCTGGAAGGTGCGGCCCTGTGATCCGGATGTGATATATCGCGACGGGCTGTTCCGCCTGTACATGACCGGTGATCCAGTGAACGATAAAATTCCCGAGACATATTCCGCGACATCGACCGACGGCATTCACTTCACGCTCGAGCAGGATCCGCGCTTTTCGGGAGGCACACGCGCGGCGCTCGATCCCTCGCTGCTGTGGATCGGCGACACGCTGCACTACTTCGCGGGCGGAGGCGCCATCGACCGCAACTGGCACGCCGTGTCGACGGACGGCCTCACCTTCACGGCGGTGCCGGAATTCACGGTGAACGGCATGATGATGTCGAACGGTATCGCCGTGCCCGGAGGATACAGGTTCTACGGATTTACGAACCGTCCGCCGCGGGACATTCGTTCGATATTCAGCACCGACGGCGCCGCGTGGCAGCAGGATGCGGGTCCACGGCTCGAAGTTGAACGCAATGACACGCTCGAATCGGATTACGTAAAGGATCCGGCCATCGTGCTGCGCAACGGCAGCTACCTGATGTACTACGTGACACGGAAGCCCGAATTCACATCGGTGCAGAACGAGATGGATGCGGCCGTGGACGGCCTCCGGCTCGGCGCGATCTATCCGCATCCCGTCGCGGGATCGGCAACAGTGACCGTCGAGGCGCGCACCGCGGGTCCGATGCGTGTGGAAATGTTTGATGCGCTCGGACGACGCGCCGCGCTCCTGTTTGACGCCACCATCGCGCCTGGGGAGTATTCCTTCGTGTGGGACGGAGGCGGAGTGTCCGCCGGCGTGTATCGCTGCGTTCTCACGCGCGGAGCGCATGTGGTGTCGCGCCCGGTTATTGTGCGCTAAACGTCGCGGATCCGTCACGGGAATTTCGGCGGGAATAATCCTTTTTCTGAACCCTGTGTCTCACTTGGATCATCATACCTGAGCCGTTCTGTCCCGGCATGTTTCTCACCGCATCATCCCGCCAGCCCCCCACATGATCTCACCTCCGCTGCAACCGGTCCGCCGGCACATCGCGGCCGCGTGCGCCGGCCTCGTTCTCCTCCTTGTCCTTTTTATTCCCGCACACGCCCAGGAACGCGCAACCGATATACGCGGCATTGTGATCGACGCCGAGAGCGGTGAACGCCTCCCCTTTGCAAACGTGCGTGTCGCGGGCCGCGACCAGGGCACGAGCAGCAACAGCGAGGGACATTTTTTCCTGCCCGGCGTGACGGGTGATTCGTGTACCCTGGTTGCAACGTACGTCGGATACGGACCGCGCGACGTACGCGTCGACATGACCGACGCCGTGCCGCGGCTCGAAATTCCGCTGCTGCCCGTGTCGATCGCCCTGCGCGGTGTCACCGTCACGGCATCGCCGCTGATGCTCGAGACCGCGACCACACTCAGTCACGTGACCCTGTCTCCGCGCGCCCTGGGCGTGCTTCCCGCCATCGGCCAGACCGATGTGTTCCGCGCGCTGCAGCTTCTGCCGGGCATCAACGCGGGGAGCAGCGGATCTTCGGAATTACATGTGCGCGGCGGCACGCCGGATCAGAACCTCATCCTCTTCGACGGCATGACCATGTATCATGTCGATCACTTCTTCGGTTTCTTCAGCGCATTTAATCCCGACGCGATCAAGGACATTCAGGCCTTCACCGGAGGATACACCGCCGAATACGGGGGACGCCTGTCGAGTGTCATCTCGATGACCGGCAAAACGGGTAGTTCCGCCGCCACAAATCTGGGTGTCGGACTCAACCTGCTCAGCGCCAACGCCGTGCTCGAGGGACCGCTGCCCTTTCTTGGAGACGCGACCTATCTAGTGGCTGGACGCCGCTCGTTCACCGACTTCATCCGTAGCGGGCTCTACGAGGATCTCTACAATTTTGTGACGGGCGACGAGACCGGCGGCCGCGTCGGCAGCGGCGTCCGTCCTTCGGGTGGCGGAGGTCCGGGCAGCGGTCGTCCCGCAATGACAGGCAGTTTCATCCCCTCGTTTTACTTCTACGACATCAACGCAAAACTCACCGTGCGCCCCACATCGCGTGATGCGGTGAGCCTGAGTTTTTACAGCGGGAAGGACGATCTCGACAAGTCGCAGGTGTTCACCGGCTCGGTGTTTAATGTGCGCGAACTCGAGGGCCAGGCGAGTCTGTCGATCACCGATTACACACGCTGGGCAAACACCGGACTCAGCGGGATGTGGAACCGGCAGTGGTCGGAACGTGTGTCGAGTCTCATGAGCATCGCGGCCTCGGAGTTCACGAGCAACTACAATCGCGGCACAAACACGAACCTGCTCTTTGCGCCGTCCGACAGCACCGGCATGCGGCGCGGCCTGCTGCTCGCAACACAGGAGGACAATTCCGTGCGCGACTTCACCATGCGCGGCGACGTGAAGTGGCAGACGGAGGGTGATCACCGCCTCGACGGTGGCTTCACCAGCAGCCGCTTCGCGGCGGACTATGTGGCGAGCGCCTCCGACAGCGCCGATCTGCTGCGCCGCGGGGGATCATCCTGGATGTTTGCGCTGTATGTGCAGGACACATGGAAACTGGGCGCGCTTGAAAGCACCATCGGCCTGCGCGGCACCTGGTACGAGGGCACGGACCGCGTGTACATCGAGCCGCGACTGTCGCTGCAGTATGCGCTCGGCAGGGGTTTCTCCCTGCGCGGCGCGTGGGGTCTGTATCACCAGTTCGTCAACCGTGTCACCAACGAAAACGTGCTCGAGGGCAGCCGCGAATTCTGGCTCACCGCCGATGCCGACATACCGCCCGGCGCCGCCGAACACCGCATCCTCGGTGTGGCGTACACGGCCGACGAATACACGTTCAGCGTCGAGGCCTATGAAAAACACCTCGAGAATCTGACCGAGTACTCGCGCCGCTTCCGCGCGCAGGCCGACTTCGCCAATTTCTTTTTCTTCGGCACGGGTACGGCGCGCGGACTCGAAGTGCTCGCGCAGAAAACACGCGGCGCGCTGTCCGGATGGATCGGCTACACACTTGCGCGTGTCGAACACACGTTCCCCTCGCTGAACGGCGGCACTCCGTTCCCCGCCTCGCACGACCATCTTCACAACGTGAAGTCGGTGCTCACATGGAATGTGTCGGGGTGGACCTTCTCCGCCAGTTGGGTCTACAGTTCCGGCAATGCCGTCACCGTGCCCGAGAGCCAGTACTTTCTCGAGATGCTGAACGGCCAGCAGCTCGGCTACATTCATGTGAGTGGGAAAAACGCGTCGCGGCTTCCGGCCTATCATCAGTTGGACCTGAGCGTGACACGCTCGTTCGAACTGGCGCTGCTGCGCGCGGATTTCGGCGTGAGTGTGTTCAACGTGTACAACAGGAAAAACATCTCGTACCGCGAATACAATCTCACGACCACCCCCATCACGATCACCGATGTGGCGCTGCTCGGCTTCACGCCCTCGGTCAATCTTGCACTGCATTTCTGAGGACCGCCATGAACACGTCCCATCCTGTTTTGTTCCGGTCCGCCTCATACACTGTGAAGAGCACGCTGCGCCGCCTCCCCGTACTCGGCATGGTGCTGCTGCTTGCGGCCTTGTCGGCCTGCGATGAAGAGTCGCCGGTCGCCGCCGAATCGCCGAGTCTTGTCGTGCAGGCCTATCTGTACGCCGGCGAGAACGTGCGCGACATCCGACTTTCCACCACGCTGCCGCTTGGCAGCAGCGACAGCATCGCGCCGCCCGTCGACGACGCGCGTGTGACGCTGATAAAAAACGGACAATCCTATCCGCTGATTTCCACGGGCAACGGCATGTACGCGTCCGCAGGTGCGGATCCCGTGGTGGCTGCGGGCGACCATTTTGATCTCGACATCGTCTGGGGCACGCGGCACATCACGTCGAGCACGGTTGTGCCCGACGCGCCCGCGGGTGTGACGCTGGCTCCCGACACGCTATGGATACCCGCGTCGGCATCGATGACATATCTGCGTTCCGATTCCGCGCGCACACGTGTCACATGGACGCAGGCGGAGGGCGCGCTGTGGTACGTGACCGCGGCCAATATCGAGACCGATCCCGAGGCGATCGTGCTGGGCAGCGATCCGCTGCGCCAAGCCCGCGGCCGTTTCATCACTCCTCCCATCGGGGGATCGGCGTACACGCTCAGCATTTTGAATCTCAGCCATTACGGGCGACACACCGTCACGGTGTACCGCATCAACACCGAATACGCGGCCCTGTATCTTTCGCGCGAGCAGAATTCGCGTGATTTGAACGAACCCGCCACCAACATTGTGAACGGCCTTGGTGTGTTCACCGCCTTCAACGGCGTGCAGCGCCAACTGGTCGTGGCGAAGCGATAGACAGCCCGAATTCCCCCGCAGGGGCTGCTCCTGCGGCAGTAGGACGGCTCGTCGTGTATCCGCGCGCGTGCGTGATGTCCCGTATTTTTGCACGACATTTTTTTCGGAACACTCTTGCAGAAAGCATAAAACGGATATACTTTATCCGGGACTGTCGCTCGACTCCACATTTATACAGGAAACACGTCCGCCTGACACATGCGGTCGACGGTATGCCTGCCGGCGCGGAACAGCTCACGTGGCCGCGCGCGTTTCCTTCAGCCACGAACAGGTGAATCATGCACCAGATACAACGACCCGACCTCTTCACACACATCCACAAGGGACTGCGCCTCATGCTCTACGAGCTGGCGGCCGACATGCAGCGGACGGACTTCTCGCGCAGCGACGAAGAGACCGCCATCATCGCGCGTGTGCTATTGTGCCTCGACCTGCTCGACGAACACGGCGTGCATGAAGACACGTCCATTTTCCCCGCGGTGCAGGTGATGGAGCCGGGCACGTTGCGCATGCTGAGCATCGATCATGAACAGCTCGCCAGTGTGTCGTACTCAGTGAAGGACGCGATCGAGACGCTGCGCAACGCCGGCGCGGCGGATAAACACATTGCCGGCGCGGAACTGCTGCGCAGTTTCAACACGCTGGTCGCATCACAACTGCATCACATGAACCGCGAGGAAGACACGGCGCTTCCCGCCACCTGGAAATATCTCAGCGACGAACAGATCCTCGCCATCCGCAGCGGCATACAGGCCAAACAGACGCCCGAGCGCTACAAGATCTGGCTGCGCCTCATGCTGCGCGCGATGAACAGCAAGGAGATAGAGTTGCTGCACCGCAGCGTGCAGAAAGCCGCGCCCCCCGCGGTGGTCGCCCTGATCGATGCCGAGATCGCGGAACTCGGCGCAAGACGGTAGCGGCGGCGCTTCAGGGTTTGCGGTATTCGACACGCATCACGATCTCGGCCCGCCTCTGGCGGACGTTGTCGCGATTGCCGTCGCGTGTGCCATGCCCCTCCGGCACCCAGCGGATGCGTCCAGCACTTTTGAAACGCTGATACACCGCGGACGAGGCGAGCGCCTTTTCCAATTCGCGTGTGGTGTACACCGCGCGCAGACGCGAGAGCAGCAGATTGCCCGCCGCTCCGTCGATACGCGCCTTGTCGGGAATCGTGAACGCGCCGGTGCGTACCATCGGTCCGAGATAGCGTCCACCGCGCGGGAGACGCGGATCCGAAAAACCCGACACCGTGGTGAGCACCACCGACACCTCGCTGAAAAAGGGTGCAAGCACCATCAGCCGCGATTCGATCGCGCGCGCGAGGCCGGCCACGGCACGGTCCACATCGAGCGCGAGCGCCTCGTAATCCTCGTCGCCGGGATTGATGATACCCGCGGCGCGCAGGCCGCCTGAGGCATAGGCCGCGCGCAATTCGGCGAGATTCGCCGAGGTGTTGGGCTTCCAATATCCTGTGACAAAAAACGGTATCGATACGGTCAACGGTGGAAACGAGGGCGGTCGCGGATGCCAGCCCGTGGGTTTGAGCATGACAAAGCGGAAGCCGCTGCCGTCGATACATTTCAGCGCGAAGCCGATGTCGGGATAGTGAATGCCCTCCCCTTCCTCGTTGCGGATGAAGTCGCCCTCGTAGCCGAAGAACTGCGCGCGCGCGGTGGTGAGTTTCCAGCGCTGACCGTCGGCAAGCAGGCGGTTGGGCCGCGGCACATGTTCGTCGCCACAGATGCCCATCTCCTCGACCTCGTAGGACGAGGGATTGAGTCCGAAATACCAGCTCGGATTTTCCGGCGGCAGATACACACGCAACGGAAGTGAATGCGTGAAGAGATACGGCACGCGGTCGCGGTCGAGAATGAAGCGCGCGTCGTCCCACGCCATTCCGAGCCGCACGCCGAATATGGCGATGTCCATACTCGTCATGCCCCGCGAGATACGCGGCAGCGCCTGCGACGTGATGTCGATCTGCGCCTGCAGGGTGGAGCAGGCGAACAGCAGCACGGCGGCCGCCGCGGCGGTCCTGTGACGAAATGTCATGAGCCGGACCGTATCGGCCTTACTCGCGGCCGAAATCGCAGCGCTCCTGCAAACCCGCAAGCTCGCCGTGTATGGCTTCGAGTGTGCCGCGCCGCGCGTAGTCGCGCGGAGGTGCGCAGGTCGGACAGCCGCGTCCGCCCGTTGCGCAGGCGTGACGGTAGGACTGGTTGTTGCGCTCACGCAACGACACGAGGTATTTCGTCGACACGCAGTATGTGGCCTGCAGAGCGTCGATCATCGAGCAGTTCTTGGCGTAGAGGTGACCGGGCAGGCAATGCTCGTGCGAGCAGGTCTGGCACCACGACGCGCCGTATTTCGATTGCTTCACATGCGCGTGCCCGCTGCCGCAACTCTGGCCTCCCGCACAATCCATGCGACCGTCACACGTGTTCCTGCCAGAAGTGCATGCCCCATTATGTGTACACGACGCGCTGCCGCACGATGCGCCATTCCACGGATAGTCTCCATGACTCACGGGCGCGCTGGTGCAGGTTCCGTCCCACCCCGCTGCGATGCTGCCCGCGCTTGTATGCCGATGCTGCGCCGCCGCCGTAAACGACAGCAACGCTGTTGCGAAAACAATCACCGGAAAAAGGAGTTTGTGCTTCACTGTTCCTCCGTCTATAGAAATTGAATTTGCGTCTTCCACCTTCCACCTTCCACTTTCCACCTTCCACCTTCCACCTTCCACTTTCTACCTTCCACCTTCCACTTTCTACCTTCCACCTTCCACCTTCTACTTTCCACATTCCACCTTCCACCTTCCACCTTCACCATCAGCCGTCACGCCGCCTTCCGCACATTACTCACCATCGCCAACTGTCGCGGCTGCGCCGGATCAGCGACATCGTACAGATACAAGCCGTTCGGCGCAACAATCACGAGGAGATCGCCCGACCAGATAACATCGTAGCCGTTTGCGACGGGAATACTCGACACGGGGACGGGCGACTTCTCGTTGCGGACGTCGAGTATCTTGACGTCGTTGGCGTCACACACGATCACCATGCTGTTGCGCACGGAGAGTCCCTGTGGTCCGTCGAGTCCATGGCTCGCGAGGAGCATCGGACTCTTCACGTCTGCAATGTCCACGATGTGCAGTTCGTTTTCGGATTCACCGCAGCGGGTGCCGTTGCGCAGCGTCACATAGGCGCGCTCACTTTCCACAACGACGGGATCGCAGGCCCGGGCGTGGCGGAATTCCGACACCTTGATCGGAAGCCGCACATCGCGGGCGTCGAAAATGAACATGCCCGTCTGGCTGCCGATGAAGAGGTAGTTCTCGTAGGGGAACAACGTCTCGATGCCGAAGCCGATGGAGACCTTGCCCACAAGTTTCGGCGCGCGCGGCTGTATGATGTCGAACACCACGAGATTCGCCACGTCGATGCAGTAGAGGTAGTGATCCACGATCGCAAATCGCGACATCGATCCCGACTGTCCCGACGCTCCGCCGCTGCCGCCCGTGTTGCGTCCGCCGTCGGTCATATCGTACTGCGGCGGCGCGGTGCCGCATCCATCCGAACCCGAGCAGCCGCTGCTGCCGCCGTAGGTGTTCTCGTTGACACCGTACACGATCGGCTGCGGCTTTGTGTGGCCGGTGAACACCTTCTGCAGCGAATCGATTACCACGGGTGCGGCGGGATCCGTGCAGTCGAACACGAGCAGGTCCTCGTAATTGTCCGCATACATCACCGTGCCCGTGCCGACGACGTCGAGGTTGCCTTCCAGCGGCACATACCCCACGCTGCGTATCGCGGCCGGGTCGCGCACATCGTAAATGTTGATGCCCTGATACATCTCGCCGACATACAGGTGGGTGGGAGTCAGATAGATCTTGCCGAAATCCACACGCACGGCGGGAGCCGACATCGGTGCACGCCAGCCCACGGCAAGGAGGGCGAACGTGAAGGCGAAGAGCACGAAACGGCGCGATATCATGGCAGGTTCCTTCAGGACATACACATCCCGCGTCCGTGTTCTGCGGGATGGAAGAGTGGAGTACGCGTACGGTCGTTTTGCAATTGTACGGTAAAAAGAAGCAAAAGGAAAGGCAAAGTCTTTTACTCATCATACCATGAAACGGCATTGCGGGCGGACGTCGCGCTGCGTAGTTTGCGCGCAGCGCCGCAGCCCGGCCAACTCCCCTGTAGTCGAAGGAGTCTCCCATGAAACATCGTATTCTGTTTGTGATGGTATTGTGCGTCGCAGCGTCGGGTCTGCTCCGCGCGCAGAGCGCCGACACACTACGGCCCGGCGGGCCGGGCACCCTGTATTCCACCAGCCTGCCGTCCGACATGTTTTCGGAATGGCTGCTGACCTTGCGCAACGGGACCATCGTGTCGGCGGACGCGTCCTCCATCCGCTGGCGCGACGGGGAGATTCTGATCTCGGGCACATTGCGCGACATGCGGCTCGCCGCGAAGGATGTGGCCCTGATCCGCGAGATTCCCCATGGCAGCGCATTCCGCACGGCTTTTGCGGGCACGTTGTTCATGGTGTCGATGGTGGCGTTCTCGCCGAAGGGCACACCCGGCTACTACGTGGGCACGGCGACGAACTACGATAACCAGGCGGTGTTTCCGTCGCTCTCCCCCATCTCGGTGCTGCTGGCAGCGGGTGCGGCGGCGGCGGCCGGACTGCTCGCCCAGCGAGAACAGCAACCCGGACCGGCCATCGCGCTCGACGGTACGGAAAACGAACGCCTGTGGCGCCGCCTTCTCGACGCCTCGCGGCCGCGCTGGCACATCCGCAGCGCCGCCGCCTTTGTCTTCGGCGGCGCCAAGGACGACTGGCACAACGAGCACGCCAAATACGGCATCGCGCTCGACGCGCCGAAGCAGAATTATTATTACTCGGATGAAACGCTCGACATGACGTCGATCAATCTCGGACGCTCGCTGCGTGTCGGTTATTCGGTGAGCAACGATGTGGAAGTGGGAATCGGCTACGCGGGGGACGGGGTGCAGCGGTTCACCGAATCGCTCGCGTACACGCGACCGGGCAATCCCCCGCAGCCGGTGGTGCAGACACTCACGAACCAGTGCACGCTCGAACTCGTCATGCTGGCGGGACAGTACACCGTGTACCGCCCGAGTGATCGCATCTCCGTGCATGTGGGCGCGGGGGTCGGACTCGCCTCACTGCGCGTCGACGTGAACGGGTATGATCTGCGGACCGGCAAGGAGGAACTGCTGCAGAAGTCGCAGGCCGGAGGCACGGTGTTCTGCGGCATCGAATACGCGCTCGACCGCGGCACGTCACTGGGTCTGCATGTCGACATGCTTACGGCCGGATCCGTCCGCATTCCCGAACAAAAGGTGATGGACTACGAGCGCAGCATATACGCGGTCGTCGCGCCGTTCGATCTCGGACTGACCTCGTACAGTGTCGGACTCTCGCTCGGCATCAATCTCTGAAACACATCTCCAAACCATAACAGGCGGGCGGATCGGAAATTCGCCGATTTACCTTGATTTGGGATATTTATTCTCTATATTTCTCCCGTCCAGCCTGAAGCACATTACCTCCCTCGCCGGCAACCGCACGTGAAAGCGCGGAAGCGGTGGGAGAACCCCGAATCGGAGCGGGTGCTCCCATTTTCGGGGACGTGTTTCGTTTTGGATTGTTCTTTCGTTCGAAAGAGCTCGTTCGTTCAGAATCCGTCAGGAGTAACATCATGAGATCACCGTCACGTTTTCCGAATATTGGAGCGGCACTGTTGTTCGCCGTCCTTTTCCTCGCGTCTGTCGCAGGCGCACTGGCTTTCCCGTCCGGCCGAGGTGCCGCCGCGGCGAGCCGCGTACCGGGTGATCCGCCCAAACTCCTGGCTCCGACACTCTCGCTCACGAAGTCGTCGAGTGTCGACACCGTACAGTCGGGCGTGATGTTCACGTACACGATCAGCTACACCGTGTCGTCCACGAATCAGGACGCGCTGAACGCCGTGATCGTGGATTCGCTGCCGACCGGACTCGACTGGACCAGCGCGGCCGTCATAGGCAACGCGCAGGTGGCGAGCAGCAATGTGAACACCTCGACCGGCGTTGTCACGCTCACCATGATCAGTCCGCTCCCCGCGGGCTCATCCGGTTCCGTGCAGATCAACGTGATGTTCCCCTCGGGCACGACACCCAACAAT
Organism: Ignavibacteriota bacterium; assembly: GCA_016218045.1. Classification (NCBI taxonomy): domain Bacteria; kingdom Pseudomonadati; phylum Ignavibacteriota; species Ignavibacteriota bacterium. The sequence continues at coordinate 36,271 of JACRFB010000022.1, read as the reverse complement.
CTGACCGTGTGCAACAAGGCCCGCATGACCGCATCCAACGCCACCGCCACGGTGAGCAATCTGGTGTGTGTTGTTGCACGGGCGGTGCACCGCTTCACGTTTGTGAAGGAACACTTTATCGGCAACGCGTTGAACGGCAGCGTGATCTACCGCCTGCGTGTCATTAATCCCGCCGGCAACAACATCGGCGGACTGAACCTGAACGCCGCCTCCATCAAGGATACGCTGATTCCGGGGGCGGTGTTTGTCAGCGCCACGGGCGGCGGCTCGCATCTCGCCGGTGTTGTCACATGGAGCATCCCCACCATCGCTGTGAGTCCATGGTATCAGCCCGCCTACTACGACTTCTATCTCACGGTGCAGTACCCCTCGCCGCCCTTCACGCAGAATCAAACCGTCTGCAACCGCGCGACGCTGCACGGCACTCCTGTCGGCGCGTCCCCGATATCGCTGCCCGACACGGCGTGTGTGACACTTGTCACCGCGGCTCCGGGTGTGCAGTTCCTCAAGGGTCCGTGGTGGTCGCCCATGCCGAATCGTATCCCCGGCTGTAACGGATATTACTACCTGTATCCGTCGAATACGGGCAACGCGCCGGTTGACAGCATGAAGGTCACCGACATATTGCCGACCGAAGTGAAGGTTACCAGCTTCACGACCGGCTCGTATAACAACTTCAGCGGCGGATCCGTCACTGTGCGCTACCGGACCAACGTCAACGCGGCCTGGACCACGGTCGGCACATACACCACAAACACGTCGATCAACGTGTACAGTGCGCCGATCAGTCTGCCACCCGTGCAGTTCATCACGCAGTTGCAGTGGGATTACGGCACAGTGCCGGTGGGCTTCTCGACAAACGCGCCGCCCACCATCAACTTCACGCTGCAGCCCAACGACCTCGTGACCAGCGCGCCGGTGCTTGTGGGCGACACCATCACCAACTGCGCGACACTTACCTCGCAGTTCGGCGGCAATCCGCTCACACCCATCACGAGCTGCAAGACGTTCACCGTCGCATCGGCCGCTCCGTCGCTCAGCACATACAAGAGCGTCATCAGCACCGGGCCGTACTTCCCCGGCGACACCGTGCGGTACATCATGTACCTGTACAATCAGGGCACCGCGCCGCTCAACAATCCCGTGGTTGTGGACAATCTGCCGCCCGGCTTCAGCTACGCGGGAGGTGTGACATACTCGAGTCTCAACGGCGCACCGAATCCGTCCACACTCGGACCCTCGATCTCGACCACACCCTCAACAGTGACGTGGAATTTCAGTTCGCCGATGCCCGCCAATTCGTGCACGGGACCGACGTACATCTATCTCATCGAATTCAACGCCGTGATCGCGCAGGGCACAGCCCCGGGTAATTACTGCAACACGTTCACATTCGGCGGATCGAATCATCCGACGCTGAACTCGAATCAGGCGTGTATCGTGGTCAACAGCGTGCCCACGCTCGAATCCAAGAAACTCGTGAAGGGCGCGCTCGACACGGCCTACGCGGCCACGGGCAACACCGTGTCAGGCGGCGCCGTCGATTATCAGCTCACCATCACCAACACGGGCAATGTCACGATGAAGGACATCCTCGTTGTGGACATCCTGCCGTACATCGGCGACGTGGGTGTGGTGAACTGGAGCACCGCGCGCAACAGCCAGTGGGCACCGAATCTCATCGGTCCCGTTGCCGCGCCCCCGGGTGTCACCGTGTATTACTCGCTGCAGACGAATCCCTGCCGCACCGATCTGACGCTGGCGGGTCCGGGCGGCTGCGTCGCGCCCGTGTGGTACACCTATGCCGGGCTCATCGGCGGCGGTTACAACGTCACGCAGGTGCGCTCGCTGAAGTTCGACTTCGGCATATTGACACTCGCGCCGCTGCAGACCTTCACGCTTACCTGGCCTATGACCGCGCCCATCGGCGCGCCTATCGGCACAGTGGCCTGCAACTCGTTCGGCTACGTCGCAAAACGCGCCGACAACAATGCGGTGATTGGACCGGCCGAACCGCAGCAGGTCTGCATCGAGATCAAACAGCCCAATCCCGCGATATACGGCGACTACGTCTGGAACGATCTGAATCAGAACGGCATCCAGGAAGCGGGTGAACCAGGCCTCAACGGCGTGATGGTGGAACTGTGGAACGTCGGACCCGACGTCACCGCGGGCACCTTCGACGATTATCTGGCCGTCAACAATTCCAACGTCACGATTCCCTTCGTGATGACCGCCAACAACATGAGCAGCCAACCCGGCTACTATCAGTTCACGAATCTGCAGCCGGGCACGTATTATGCGCGCTTCTTCCCGCCTCCCGGCTTTGTTGTCAGTCTGTTGAATCAGGGCGGCAATCCGCAGCTCGACAGCGACGCGAATCCGGTGTTTGGTCCGACCTACGGCTGGACCGTGCCTGTGACCCTCGCCGCAAACGCGATCGACACAACCTGGGACATGGGAGTGTACTTCCGTGAACAGACGCCGCAGAACTGCAAGGAATACCGCGCGCAGGCCCTGCCCATACAGGGACAGAAGGACTGCTGCTGGAACGTGCGCTTCACCCGCACCACCGCGGTGAGTTCGATACGCTTCACCATTCAGCCGGCGAACACGATTACCTCCACCGTGCCACCGGCCGGTTGGATCGCGACCCCGCAGGGCGGCGTGTATCCGACACCGTCCGTTACACTCGTGCCGCCTTCCGCGGGCAACGGCATCGACACCGCGATGTTCTGCTTCAACATGGTGACGCCGCCGGTGCAGCTCCTCTTTGTCGAATGGCTCGACGCACAGGGCGCGGTGATCTGCCGCGACACCGCGCGCATCGATTGCACGCCGAACACCAACACCGGCAACACGGGCGGTGTGAAGTTCGAGGACAAGAACGGCAACGGTGTGCAGGACGCGAGCGAACCCGGCCTCGCCGACTGGCCCATCACACTCATCCCCGTCGGCGGCGGACGTCCGCTGATCACACGCACCGACGCGCGCGGCCGCTACCGTTTCGACGGCATCGCGCCGGGCACCTATCACATCGTGGAGGAGCAGCGTGTCGGTTGGGCGCAGACCTCTCCTGCGAGCGGTGCACACACCATCGTCGTGCCGCCGGTCGACACATCCGACCACGACTTCGGCAACACCACCATACCGTGTACCACACCGACAGATACAATCAATCTCTCGCTCGGCACCACCGACAATTTTGTCGGACCCGAAGCATCCGTGATCGGACCCGCTCTCACCGCGTGGAACAGCACCAACTACAATCTCCCGACCATCGGCTTCGACCGCTGGAATCAGGAGCCCATGGGGTGGTTCTTCGGGCAGACCTTCACCGGCTACGCGCAGCAGGGCTGCTTCGTGATGGGCGCGCGCCTGCGCATCCGTCTCAAGGCCATCGGCACCGGCGCCGCGAACGACGGCATCGGCATTGTGGCCGGGCCGAATCTCGCCTGGTATCTCCCGATCACGGGCGTGTCGTCCAACGGCTTCTGGGCGCCGAATCAAACCGAGACCATCGTGCTTGATCTCGGCAATCTGCCCATGGGTACCAACGGTGCAACAAGCGTGCTTGCGGCGATCGCGTCGGGCACCTTCAACATCTTCGTGCAGAACAACACCGCCGTCGACTTCGTGGAGTTGCAGATCTACATCTGCTGCCCCGACGAGCTCGGCACCGCCACGCTGCAGGGTGTCAAGTTCCACGACGTGAACTGCGACGGCAAGTGGGATCCGGCAACGGAACCGACACTGCCGAACTGGACGATCAACCTCAGCAACGGCCAGACCGCAACGACCAACAATGCGGGCCAGTGGACGCTCACCGTCCCCGCGCCCGGCAGTTACACCGTGTCGGAAGCCACCGTCTATCCGTGGTATCAGAGCTTCCCCACGTCTCCCGGCACATACACCGTGTCGGTGGTGCCCGGGCAGACCGTCTCGAATCTCAACTTCGGCAACTGCCTGAAAGACACCATCATCGTGGTGCCTGTCGAGCACTGCGATTCGCTCATCGGCGCCTCGCTCGACACGGCGTGCTGCCAGTACAATTTCACCATCGCCAACAACGTCGCCTCGCCGATCACCAGCATCAGTTGGTCGCTTGTCGGCGCGACACTCAACTCGATGACCACCACGCCCTGCACACCCGTCGCGGCCCCCGCGCCGGGCAGCACCTCGGGCGTGCTGCTCTTCTCGCCCGCGTGTGTCGGCAATCTCGGCTTCAACATTTCCGTGACGCCGCTGCTGCCGTCAGGACTCGTCGGCCTGCAGCTTGTTGTTCATCACGGAGATAAGGACTCGTGTGTCCTAATTACACGCTTCGAATGCGACCGTACGCCGCTGACGCGCTGCGACTCCGTCACGGTGAAGCCCTTCGTATTTGTCGGGCTCGACCTCTCGGGCCGCACGTTCACGGTGTACAACGTCAAGGTACCCGTCTCGCCGATCGTGTGGATCGACATCAAGCCGACACCACCGCCCGCGTTCCTGCAGGGCGGCGGCCTCGTGATCGACGGCATCGGCACACCGTGGTCCGTGCCCTACACACGCATCCCGCTCGCGGGCCTCATCAGCGCCAACACGACGGTGAAGTTTAATCTCGGCGTTGATTACACGCTTGGCTGGACCGGTGCAATCACACTGGTGATACACCATGCGGACGGCGACAGTTGTACGTATACGTACGGGCCATGGTCCGCCACACCTCCCACCGGCGGCGGCACCGTTGTCGCGTTGCCGATACAGAAGCGCGTATACGCGAACCGTCTGCGTCTGCAGAACACCGGCCAGAACACCGCGGTGAAATGGGTGTCGGTGCAGGTGGTGGACCGCGACGACCGCATCGTGGGTGCATCGGGCAAGTATTGGGACGGCACAACACTCGAAAGCGGCTACGCGCGTCTTTCCGAATACGAGCAGGGGCAGACCGAAGCCCTGTTCGAATTCGCCGAGCGTATCGCACCGGGAGCCGTTTCGCCCTTCTTCAACCTCGTAGTTGCGCGTGACTCCGCCAAGAGTGGCGCACCGACCATCCGTTGGACCACCTACGACGGTCAGGGCAACGCGCTGGCAACCGACACCGTGCGCATCACCACACAGGTGCTGTCGATACGCGGCGAGCAGGGGTCGCTGCCGGAAGGCTTCGATCTTCTGAGCAGCTTCCCGAATCCCGCCACCGGCATCACCACGGTGAACTACATGCTGGGCACCGCGGGCGATGTGATTCTCGAACTCTATAATCACCTCGGTGAGCAGCGGGCCATCCTCGATCAGGGGTTGCGCCAGCGCGGCCTGCAGTCGGTGCAGTTCAACACCAGCGGACTCCCCGCCGGCACGTACTATCTGCGTCTCAGCGCCGGCGACGCCGCCGTCGTCCGACCGATGGTTGTTGTCAAGTAAAGAATAGAGGAGCTAGGAGCTAGGATCTAGTAGATAGTAGTTGGTAGATCAGTAGATGGTAGGTGCGCGATCTGCTCTACGAGAGTGAGGAGACAGGAGACAGACCTTGGCTTGATGGCCTCCTGCATCCTGTCTCCTCACACGGACAGAGTAGACTGATCTACTATCTACTATCTACTATCTACCATCTACTAGATCCTAGCTCCTATCTCCTATCTCCTATCTCCCTACGAGATACCGCTTAATTTTCTGCGTGGTCGTCTTCTCGAATTCCGTATCCTGAATTGTGACGCGGCGGATCTGTTTATAGACCGGCAGCCGCTTGTTAAGGGCGCGGATTTCGTTGTTGATCGTTTCCTCGATGATGGCGCGCGTGACTTCGCCCCCTGTTTTATGCGCGAGTTCGATGAAGTGTTCCGCGTTGGGCACAATACGCACGGCGATGTGTTCGTCGCCTTTCGAGGTGTCGGCATACACAAACGATTCGAGCACGGAGGGCATGCGGTTCACCTGTTCCTCGAGTTCTTCGGGAAACACGTTCTTGCCGTTCTTGGCGATGATGACATTCTTCTTGCGACCGTTGATGTGCAGGAAGCCGTCGGCATCGATCGAACCGAAGTCACCCGTGCGGAACCAGCCCTCGCTGTCGATGGCGGCGCGTGTGGCCTCGTCGTTTTTGTAGTAGCCCATCATGACCGAGGGTCCGCGCACAAGGATTTCCCCGCGGCCGTCGTCGTCGGGCGCTTCAATGCGCACTTCCAGATTCGGAAGCGGCAGGCCCGCTGCATCGTCGCGGGTATTGCCGAGACGGTTTAGCGCCACGATGGGCGAGGTTTCTGTGAGACCGTATCCCTGCACGAAAGTGAAACCGAAGGAACGGAATCCGGCCGCCACGGCGGGATCGGGAGCGGCGCCGCCCACGATGAACATGCGTATGGCGCCGCCGAAACGCTCGTGGATCTCGTGGAAAATCTTTTTACGCAGCGGGCCCGCGCCGAGCGATTCGAGCATGCCCGCAACAGCGCTGAGTGGACGCACTAACAGCGCCGCGAGTTTTTTCTCGGCTATGCCCTGCACGATGCGCCGGTACATCTTTTCATACAGCAGGGGTACTCCCAGCAGCACCGTCGGGCGGACGGTCCGAATATCGTCGGCCACGGTCTTGAGCGAGCGCGCAAAGGTGGTGGAAGCGCCCGAGGAGATCGGACACAGGAAACCGCAGGTGCACTCGTACGTGTGGTGTATCGGCAGCACGGAGAGAAAGCGGTCGGAAGGCGGAATCTCGATCATGCTGCGCATTGCCACAAGATTCGCACAGATGTTGGCCTGCGAGAGCATCACACCCTTGGCGCTGCCCATCGATCCGGACGTATAGACGAGCACGGCAAGCGCGTCGGGACGAGCGGGAGGAAACACCGCGCCCGCATCCGTTGTATGCGCCGCGAGCAGCGCGGGCATCGATTCCACCGCGCCGCGTTTTGCGGGCAGATCCATGTCCACCAGCAGCGACAGTTCCGGCAGTGTGGTGCGGAAGCCCTCGAACATGTCGCGGTAGGCCTCCGAAAACACTGCTGCGCTCGAGCCGGACGCGTGCAGGATGGATACAACCTCGTTCTCCCGGAGATTGCGGTCGATCGGCACCACCACACAATTCATGGTGATAGCCGACAGATACGCGACACACCATTGCACACGGTTCTCCGACAGCACGGCGATGTGTTCACCCTCCCTCACATCGAGCGCGCGCAGCGCGGCGCTGAAGGCCAGGACTGCGCTGCGCAGCTCCGCATGCGTGAGCTTCGGCACAGGGGTCGGCGTCAGATCGGCAAGCGCGGGCAAATGCGGATACGCCGCCGCGTTGCGGTCCAACATCTCCGCAAAACTCGTGAACGTGGTCACCGCGTACAGCGCATCCGTTTTACGATATCTCGGCATGACGGACCTCGATTATAGTCTGTATCTGACAATGTTATCGTTATTCCATGCGATATCAAAGCGGACGCGCCTCCGGCGCGGCCTGCGCAAACACGCCACGATGCCCCCCCCCCCATAGGGACGCGCGGGACGCGCGTCCCTATGGGGCGGGCCCGCGTCCCGGCATCGTTGCCCTTCGTCGCACGGATTCCTATATTCACGACGATTCACCCATTCACTTTATACGACAACACCGGAGGTTTCGCATGGCGGGAATTTTTGCCCGGGTCACGGACATCTTCAAGGCCAACATCAACGATTTGCTCGACAAGGCCGAAGATCCGGAGAAGATGATCAAGCAGATGGTCATCGAGATGGAGGAAGCGGTAAACAAGGCGACCACCGCCGTCGGATCCGCTATCGCAAACGAGAAGCAGATCGAACGCCAGTATGCGGATAAAAAGAAGCAGGCCGACGAGTGGCAGGAACGCGCCTTGAAGGCCGTCAACGCGGGTCGCGACGATCTTGCGCGTCAGGCCCTCGAGAAAAAGAACATGTTCGCAAAGGCGGCGGGCGACCTCGAGCCCGTGCTTGCGGAATCGAAAAAAACCTCGCTCGCCCTGCGCGGCCAGCTCGAGCAGCTCAAGAGCAAACTCGACGAGGCGCGCGTCCGTCAGGGCACGCTCATCGCGCGGCATCAGGCGGCCAAGGCGAAGAAGACCATCGCGCAGAGTCTATCGGGCATCGGCGACGGCGCCTTCGCAAACTTCGAGAAATACGAGCAGAAAGTCCTGAAAGAGGAATCCGAGGCCGAGGCATTCTCGGAACTCGCGGGCGAGTCGACCTCGCTCGACGACGAATTCAAGAAACTTGAGGCGTCCAGCACGGTCGACGACGAGCTGGCTCAGCTCAAGGCCTCCATGCAACAGGATCCCCAATAACGATCATTCCTCAGGAGCGACTCTCATGTCCGATATTCTCACCATCACTCACCAGAAAGTTGGATCCCTGCTCAAGGCCATCTACGGTGCCTCATACGCGAATGAGGTCCTCGAAGTGGACGACGCGTACATCATCAAGCGCGGCTCAGCCGCTGTCACGGTCACCATCAAGCCGCTGTTCAAAACGGACTGCATCGTGCATGCGATAGCGTACGTCGTGAAGGGCGCGCGCATCGAACATGACCTGCTGTACTATCTCATGCGCATGAATTCCGTGAATCCCATCGGCGCCTTTGGCGTGAGCTTCGACGATACCATCACCTTCAGCCACGGCATCGCGGGCGCCAACCTCGACATGAACGAGCTGAAGCGCACGATTCAGGCGGTGGCTTTTGTTGCCGACGAAACCGACGACCTCATCCGCGCCGGGTACGGCGGCATGCGCGTGGTGGACGCCGACGCGCAGATGCTCGAAGACGCCATTGTGATCCCTGCAAAAAAGACGGGAAAGGCAAAGGCTAAGAAAACCGCGGCAAAGGCCAAGAGCGCGGGCAAAGCAGCCAAGAAAGCCGCGCCGAAAAAGGCCGCGCCGAAAAAGGCCGCGGCGAAAAAGGCCGCCCCGAAAAAAGCGGCTGCCAAGAAGGCCGCCCCGAAAAAGGCGGCTGCCAAGAAAGCCGCGCCGAAGAAGGCAGCCGCAAAGAAGGCGGCGCCGAAAAAGGCCGCGACAAAAAAGGCCGCCCCGAAAAAGGCGGCGCCGAAAAAACAGCCCGTCAAAAAAGCCGCGGCAAAAAAGGGCGCGGCGAAGAAGAAGTCCGGGAAATAATCAGCCGCATGTACATCGGGAAGGCGTCGGTTCCAACCGGCGCCTTCTCGCGTGTGCGGCCCGTCGGTCCGTAGGGAAAGGAGCAACACGGTATGGACGACACACATATCCGTCTCGGCACCTCGGGTTGGAGTTATAAGGACTGGATCGGATCGGTGTATCCCGATGGATGCACCGCGGCAAAATTCCTGCGTGTGTACGCGGAGCGTTTTCCGACAGTGGAGATCGATTCCACCTTCTACGGCATACCGCGCGAAAGCACCGTCGAGAAATGGCGCGCCGAGACGCCTGACGATTTTGTCTTCGCCGCAAAATTCCCGCAGTCAATTACGCACGAGACGCGGCTGCAGGATCATGTCGACGAGGCGCGCGCCTTTATCGAACGCCTGCGCTTGCTCGGGCCCAAACTCGGTCCCCTGCTGCTGCAATTCCCCTACGGCTTCCGCGTCGATGCGCACGACGAACTCGATGCCTTCCTCGCGCGGCTTCCAGACGATTGCCGCATTGCGGTCGAAGTCCGGCACAAGAGCTGGCTCGGCGACCGCTTCACCGAAATGTTGCGCGCGCGCGGCGTCGCACTCGCCCTGATCGATCATCCGTGGATGCCGGTGATGGACAAGGCCACGGCCGACTTCACCTACATCCGCTGGCTCGGCGACAGGAAAAAAATCGAGGACGATTTTTCGCACATCCGCTTCGAGAGGACCGAGGCGCTGCTGCGTTGGAAAAACATCGTCGACCGCCTCAGCACCGAGGGGCTGTTCATCTACGGGTACTTCAACAATCACTACGAGGGGCACTCGCCCGCCACGCTCGCGCGTTTCCGCGCCTTGCTCGGACTCGGATAACTCCGCGCTCAGTCGAGCGACATAATAGTGTCGTCGGCAAGGCCCTGCTGCGGCGGACCCTCGCGCAGCGGCGAGGCGAATTCGCCCTTGCGGGCGCGCAGATCGTAATACATCACCACCAGATAGTTCGAGGCGAACATCTGTGACACGATCGAGGCGAGCGTGATGAAGGCGATGTACGCGATGCCGATCGTGCGGATCACCGAGACGATGGCCTCGGGCGACGGTGTGTCGCTCATGTTTGATGAAACGAAGACGTCCGCAAAACTCGCGGAGAAGGCGAACATGCCGACAAGCCCGAGCGGCATCATGATGATCTGCACGGCGATGCCCGCAACGATCGCAAAACCGATGGTGATGCCGAATGTGCGCCACCACCACTCGCGCACCAGATACGCGCTGCGCTGAAACGAGCGCAGGACCGTGTCCTCCTCCACCGCGATGACGATCTGCGCGAACTGCCAGCGTATGCTGAGCCAGATAATCACGGGTATGGCGCCCACAATGCCGAAGACGCCCACAAGCACCAGGGTGTCGATGCCGAGGAACAGCAAAATGTATGGCCCGATCAGTATCCCCACGATCAGGCAGGCCAGAAGGAGCGACTGACCGAGGCCGCGCAGCAGCACCACGCCGGCCACGGCGCCGAGCGCTTCCGACCACTCGACATGTATGCCCTCGAGTGTCGAGGCCGAGACGCGCGCCATGGCGAGCGACGCAAGCAGCGAGCCGATCGAATACAGGATCACAGCCACGAAGAGCAGGATGAGTGTGCCGAACAGGGGCGTCAGCATGGACCAGAACATCGAAAGGACTTCGTCGTCGGACGGCGTCGCGGAAGGATCGAGATCTCTGATCAAATCCGACAGTGCCCCGGCAAAACTCGAGAGTGTAAACACGAGCAGTAGCGCGCCGGGCAGCAGCACCAGGAACCCTATCAGGGAGTTGCGCGTGAACGTTCTCCCGAGCAGGCGGAACACACGCTCGAACATTTCTCCGAACGTCCAGGGCTGAATGGGCTGCTCCATTGTATCCTCGTGATTAGTGGCCGGAAGCGGATCGGGCGAATATACGTCTTTTCCGGACACTCCGCTCCCCTATTACGGCGTCCGACGGTCCGATTTCCCTGCTTTGAGATGATGGCGGAATCCCTGATATTGGGTTGTATTGATATCACAGTTCCTGATCAACCCACACCACTACGTATGGCACCTCCCGTGAAGACCTTTCCGCCCGAGAGCATCGAGGCGAAAGCATATGCGGCCGCGGCACTCGTTCCGGCGGTCGAAATGAACGATACCAACCGTCTCGGCTATCACGTGTACCTCTACCTGACCAAACAGTACGAGTCGATCGCCGAGGCGATCCACGTCGCACAGGCCCGGTTGCTGGTCCCGGATGCGGAAGCGGAGAAGCGCATCGCGGAGGCCTTGCGCGCGGAAGGGCTGTAACGTTTTTGTCGGCAGGCGCTCACGAACCCACTCGCGCGCTCGAAGAGCAACTGCGCTCGGAACAGAGGCAGTGCCCGCAATGCGCCTACCTCGTGGTCAATCCCTTGACGGACCGGTGTCCGCGCTGCTTCTCCCTCGTCCCGCGCGTCGAGGTCGCCTGCGGTTCGTGCACGCATCAGGGCAGTTGTGATTTTCACCGCGCCTACCAATCGCATTCCATCACACAGAACTCTCAATCAGACAAGGATACACAGAAATGAGCCTCAAGGAATTGGTGGAGGGAGACGTTGTCGTGCTGACGCTGCGCGGCAACATGCTCGGTGACTCTGAAACGGAGGCCTTTCGCGACCGCATCAAGACGCTCGCCGCGGAAGGATTTTTGAAAGTGGTTCTCGACTTGTCGTCCGCCGCATGGGTAAACAGCGCGGGCCTCGGCGCCATGATCTCGGCGATGACGACGCTGAATCGCCAGGGTGGAGACCTCCGCATCGCGAACATCACCGACAAGATCCAGAGTCTCTTCCTCGTCACGCAGCTTGTCAAGGTGTTCAAGACCTACGAGTCCACCGAACGCGCCGTCTCGAGCTACCACATCGATCCCATCAGCGGCATTCAGATGCCGATCTGATCGCGGTTGTATCTCCGCTTTTCACGCGCCCCCAACAGGGCGCGTTTTTTTTGACACGATGGGCGGAGCTATTTCACACCGATGTGTCTTTTTTTGCTTCCGTGAACGATTGGCGATTACGCGCGCGCGGAGGTGTAAACACACACGGTCGTGTGACCCCGCGGTTGCCGCTGTCAGTTCGTCGAGGCGTCGGTTACGGAGGAACCCGCGTCGCCAAGAGTCATGGCCTGGCTGTTGCGCGCGCGCCACTCGTAGGCGGCCCTGTATCCCGGCTCGAAGCGCAGGGCGGTATCAAAGAACCCCGCCGCTTCGCGGTAGCGCGCCTGCTGATACAGCCAGATGCCGCGGTTCGTCAGCATCAGCGGATACATCTCCCACAGTGATGTCGAGAGCCGCTCCGTCCTTTCGAACGGACGCGCCTGCACGTCGGTGAGCGAGAAGCGCGGCGCTGATTGCACAGGTACACCGGCGGGATAGAGACGGAAGGCCAGGCCCTCGGGCACACGTGTGAAGCCCGGCGCAAAATGCTGTTCCATCTCGACGGTCATGTACACGGGTCTGTCGTTGATGTTCCGTGTGACAAAGCTGTTGATCATCGCGTTGAATCGATCTTCGATCCGCCCGGGATCGTAGGGCAGCTCGTGCTCGAACAAGGTGAGATCCTCGAGGAAGGCGTCGATCTCCTTCTGCGAGCGCGCGGCGAATTCCGGATGATTGCGGCGCAACTGCGCGAGGTACCAGGACCGGCGCAGCAGTTCCTTGTCGATGACGATCACATCGGGTCGTTGACCTTCGACGAACTGATAGTAATACGAAGCCGACACCCAGTAGTCCCATTGATACGACAGCACCAGCGCGCGCGGCTCGAACGACGCCAGCATATTCTTCGTGTAGTCCTCGACCAGGTAATTCCCGCGTTCGGATACGCGTGAATACTGCGCGCCAGCCGCGAGTCCCACCAGCAGCACTGCCGCGAGCAACGCGGTGCGTGTGTTGCCGGCCTTGAACCACCGCAAAGCGGCGTGCAGACCATATGCCGCCCAGATGCCGGTGACGATGTAGGCCAGGAGGAAATACGATTCGATGTCGTGGATGTCGTAGTTGATCGCGTAGCCCACGCACCCCGCGAAGAGCAGGGCGAGGAAGAGCCCCACACGCCTGTTCGCGCGGAAGGCCGCGATACATCCGACGACCGCAAGTGCGAGACCGGCGTAGGCGAACTCCGCGGGAAGTGTGTCGATGAACAGCGAGAACTGACGGCGCGCCGCCTCCATGCTGGTGAAAATCCACACGCGGTACTGCTTGCCCGACACGTGCCAGAGCAGGCGGTCAAGATCCGCGGGATTGCCCCAGTTCAGCGCGGGTTGTGCCGCCGCGCGTATCGGGAGGTAGAGATACGGGAGCAGTCCGGCCGCAAACATGGGCAGCAGGCGCGCGAGGCGTTTCCACGTGCGCGCACCGAATCCCTCGCTGCGGAAATGTATCACGAGAAACGCGGGCAGCAGCAGGATGGTGGTCATGTGATTTGTGAACGAGAGGCCAAGCGTAAATGCGGCCGCGAGGAAGCGGCGCTCGCGGCTGCGCTCGTCGAGGGTCTCGTCGAAATGCGCGGTTACAAACGTCAGCAGCGCGAGGGCAAGCAGCGGCAGATGCAGCGAGTACACCTCGATCGCGAGCGCCGTCTTCCAATACGTTTCCGACAGGCCGATGATCAACGCGCCAAAGACGGATAGGAGTAGTCGGAGGTCGTCGCCCAAAAGCGGGGCGCTCTGCTGCGCGCTCTTCCCCTTCACGGTGGACTTCGCTGCCGGCTTGCGCTTCACCGCCGCGCCGAGCAGATGCCAGATCACGTGCACAAAAATTCCCGCGCCGATCGCGGCCAGCAGTGCGGCGAGTGTGTTGAGCCGCAGTATCACCTCACCGGCGGGAATGTGCGACCACAATCCCGCAATGAGTGTGAACAGCGGATATCCCGTCGGATGCGCAACACCGAAGGTGTACGCGACTGCCGACAATTCGCCCGCGTCGATAAACGACACCGATGGCGCGAGGGAGACGAGATACAGGAGAAAGAGCACAAGGGCCGTCGCGAACGAGGCCGGGCGCGGATGGGATCGGGTTATGGTCATGGATACTGTCTGTCAGAAGCGGGTGGAGAGCAGCGGACCAAACATCGCCCATTGTTTCCACCGGTCGCTCGGATGGAATTGTGCGTATTGTGTCGCGCGCGAGAAGAGGATGTTGGCGCGCGCGGTGTCGCCCTGGCGCCAATGCCATGTGCCGCGTGCGGCATACGCGCGGAAATAGCGGTCCTCGATTGACGAATGGAAGTCGTTGGGCCGCGACGGTCGTGTGAAGGTGAAGACGCGCGGATCGGTGTCGATGGGCAGCCGCGTGGATGCAATGGCGCGGCCGGGCGCAAACAGCCGCACGACGAGTCCTTCGGGAACCGCGTCGAGCGGTGCGCCGAGTTTGCCCGCGAGTGCATGCGTGGCATATACCGGCCGCCGGACCGCGTTGCCCGCGGCGAGATGCCGGGCGAGGGCGGAACGCAACTCCTCGAGCCGCGCAGGATCGTGTGAGCCGTCCGTCTCGTACTTCGTATACTCGGCGCGCAGCGCGTCGGCGGCGGCCTCGCTGCCGGTGAACAGGGACGGATACCGCTCCTGCAACTGCTCCACATACCAGCCACGCTTGAGCAGGCGTGTGTCGATCAGTGTCACGTCCTGCCGCAATCCCTCCACCTGCTGCAGATACAGCGCGGGTGAGGAGCACTGCCCCCACTCGTCGGTGAGCAGCACTGCGCCGCGGTCCACCGACGCCAGGATGTCGCGCGTGTACGACTCCACCGCGCGATCGTCATGCGTGTCGTTGCGCAGCCAGCTCCAGCCGCCGTGGAACGCGAGTACGGCGACAGCCGGCACGGCAAGCGATACACGCAGCCAAACGCGGCGGATGCGCAGGATGGAAAACAATACCGCAGCCGCAAACACACCACCTATGGCGAACACCGGCACAAGCTGCGGCGTAAGTGTAAACACCGCGTTGTTCATCGCGAGCAGTGCGACACAGATTCCCATGCCGAGTAACCATGGCAATGCGCGGACGCGGGAGAAGGCTGCCGCTACGAACAACGCGCTCCACAGGGGGGGAGGCATCTCGATGGCGTTCGTGCTTTGCTCGTGGAACACGTCCCAACCCAGAAAGTAGTACGCCCTGAGCGGCCGGCTTGTCACCACGTCGACGAAACGCCCCCACGACGACGGGTCTCCCCAGTTCCAGGCCGGATCAGCGGAGGCACGCAACGGCAGCAGCAACACCGGAGCGAGACCGAGCGCAAAGGCGGGCAGGCAACGCAGCAAACCGCGCAGTGACTCCTTGCGCCGCTGCTTCTCGACGATGTACCAGATCGTGAACACGGGGAGCAGGGCAAGCGCGCCGAGTCCGTGTGTCAAGGCAACACCGAGCAGGAAGGCGAAATAGGCGGCGCGGCGTCCGCGCTGTGGCACGGCGGAGACATCACCGGTCTGACTCGTAACAAAGGCCCAGAGCAACGCCGGGAATAGCAGGAGTTGAAAACTGTCGGCACCCGCGGCCAGTGCGGTGCTCCACCACGCGGGAGTAAGTCCGGTTGCCGCAGCCCCGAACAGCGCCGCGAGCAGTATCGGAGTATCGGATCCGCTGATCTGATATTCGTCGGCCTCTCCCTCTTTTTTCCAATCCCAGAGTGACGATGCTTTTATAATGTCGGGAAGCATGTGCCGCACGGCGTGGAAAAGGAACACGACTCCCGCGGCGCCAAACAAAGCGGCGAGTGTATTCAGCCGCAGTATCACGGTGCCGAACGGCAGCACATGCGCCCAGAGAAACGCGAGAAGTGTGTAGAGCGGCGCGCCGGGCGGATGCGGGATGCCCCACGTCCACGCCGCGGCGGCGTATTCGCCCGAGTCGCCGTAGACGACTCCCGGCGCGAGTGTCGCGAGATAGAGAAGAAAAAAGGCGAGGCCGAGTACAAGCCCCAGCATGCGAGGGGACAGGCGCGTGGCGGTCATTTTTTCCGGTCGGGTTGTGTCGACATGTTTTCGGTGATCGACAGGAAGTAATCTTCAAGCGAACGGCGCGGCGCAAATGACGCCACGCGTATGCCTGCCTCGTGCAGGGCCGCGTTCGCGTCGGCAAGCGCGTCGTTCGGAATCGTGCAGACGATTTCGTCGCCGCGGATTTCCGCGCCGGAGACGGCCGGCATCGCGGCGAGCACGTCGAGGGCGCGCTCCGCGGGCTCGGCGCTGATGCGCACCGATATGCTCTCGCGGCTCAACAGCTCCGCCACCGCGCCCTGTACGACCAGGTCGCCTTGATGCAGGATGCACATGCGCGTCGCAACCTGTTCGATCTCGTTGAGCAGATGCGACGACAGGAAAATGGTCATACCCTGCTCGCGGTTCAGGCGCAGAATCAGTTCGCGTACTTCTTTCATTCCCTGCGGATCGAGTCCGTTCGTGGGCTCGTCGAGTATGAGCAGATCGGGATTCGGCAGCAGGGCCTGCGCGATGCCGAGCCGCTGTTTCATGCCGTGCGAGTAGGCCTTCACGCGGTCGCCGCCGCGGTCTGCGAGTCCGACGATCTCGAGCACTTCATCGATGCGGCGTGTATCCACATGCCCGTAGAGGGCCGAGACGATCTCGAGATTTTTCCGGCCGGTGAGGTACAGATAGAAGTCCGGCTTCTCGACGAGTCCGCCCACGTGCGCGAGCACCGACCGGTCTTCGGCCACATCCTTGCCGAACAGACGCACAGTCCCTGCGCTGGGACGTATCAGCGAGAGCACCATGCGTATCGTGGTGCTCTTGCCCGCGCCGTTGGGCCCGAGGAAGCCGTATATATCGCCGCGGTGCACGTCGAGGTCCAATCCGTTCACCGCCACGCGTGTGCCGAATCGTTTGGTCAGGCCGTTGGTCTTCAGCACGCTGATCTCTGGCGCTGCAACTGCTCCGGATGTGTCAGGCATGTGCGTACCTCTTGTCCATCACAACAATTCCGTTCTTGACAACCGTGGCCAGATGGTTCACGCCGTAGTGGTAGAGAATGGACTCCCACCGCGGCACATCGAATACCAGCAGATCGGCGCGTTTGCCTGTTTCGATGCTGCCTATTTCGGACGAGAGTCCGAGCGCGGCGGCCGCGTTCAACGTGACGGCGGTCACCGCCTCCTCCATGCTCATGCGCATTTGCATACATGCAAGACTCGCCATGAGCTGCAGGTTCTCGCTCATGCAGCTTCCCGGATTCATGTCGGTTGCAACCGCGACGGGCAGTCCGGCATCGATAAATTTCCGCGCGTCGGGCATGGGTTCGCCGAGGAACAGCGACACGCCGGGCAGCAGCGTCGCAACGGTGCCGGCTTCGCGCAGCCGCGCGAGTCCTTCGTCCGATATGTGGTCGAGATGATCTGCCGAGAGCGCGCTGTACGAAGCCGCGAGTTCGGCGCCGCCTCCCGCGGAGATCTGATCCGCGTGGACACGCACGCGCAGTCCGAGCGCGCGTGCGGCGTCGAGGATGGCGCGCGCTTCGTCGATCGTGAAGGCGCCACGCTCCACAAACACGTCGCAGGATGCCGCGAGACCGCGTTCAGCCACGGCGGGCAGCATGTTGTGGATCACCAGCGCAACGTACTCGTCGCGCCGCTCCTTGTAGTCGAACGGAATGGTGTGCGCGCCGAGAAAGGTCGGCACGATGTCGACCACGTGCAGGTCCTTGAGTTCGTTGACCACTTCGAGGATCTTGATCTCGCTCTCGACGTCGAGGCCGTAGCCGGATTTGATCTCGACGGTGGTGGTGCCGAAGGAGAGGCAACTGTCGAGGCGGTGCAGGGCCGATTCGATGAGGTCGATATGCCGCGCCTCGCGTGTGGCGCGCACGGTGGTATTGATGCCGCCGCCCGACGCTGCGATTTGCGCGTAGGTCTCGCCCGCCACGCGCCGCGCGAATTCCCTTTCGCGCGCGCCCGCAAACACGAGGTGTGTGTGCGCGTCCACAAAGCCGGGCAGCACCACGCGGCCCATCGCGTTGACGGCCTGCGCCGCGCGTTCGATCTCGATGTCGTCGGTGTGGCCCACGAAGGTGATCACGCCGTCGTTGATGCCCACCGCCCCGTCCTCGATCACACCGATGTCGCGCATGGCCCCGCCTGTCTTGACTCGCGCGCCGCCCGCGGCCACGGTCACGAGCTGGCTGGCGTTGTAGAGCAGCAGGTCGAAACTCATGAGGGACGGATCTGAATGTGTAATTCGCGCAGTTGCTGTTCCGAGACGTGCGACGGCGAATTGTCCATGAGCGACAACGCGCTGTTTGTTTTCGGGAAGGCGATCACATCACGTATCGACGGGATGCCGAGCAGGATGGTGATGATGCGGTCGAGGCCCAGGGCGATGCCGCCGTGCGGCGGCGCGCCGTATTTGAAGGCGTTGATCAGGAAGCCGAATTTCTCCTGTATCTCCTCTTCCGGCAGCCCCAGCGTGCGGAACACCTTCGACTGCAGTTCGCTGTTGTGGATGCGGATGCTGCCGCTGCCCACCTCGTTGCCGTTCCACACGAGGTCGTAACAGTCGGCCCGCACCGCGGCGGGATCGGTGTCGAGCAGATGTTCGTCCGACGGATGTGGTCCGGTGAAGGGATGATGTTCGGCCACCCAGCGCTGCGCCTCGTCGTCGTATTGGAACAGCGGGAAATCCACGATCCATGCAAGCGCATGGGTTGCCGGATCCACCAGACCGAGTTCGCGCCCAAGTTCGAGGCGCAGTGTACCCAGCGCCGTCAACGCCGTGCGTCGGCGTGCATCGGCGGCGAAGAGCAGCAGATCACCGTCCTCGGCGCCGAGTTCCGCGCGGATGGAGTCGAGTACGTCGGGTGTGAGGAATTTTGTGATCGGACCCTGCAGCGCGCCTTCTGCGGCCTTGAGCCAGGCGAGTCCGCCGAGCCCGAGCGCCTTTGCGCGTTCGGTCAGTTCGTCGCGTTTCTTGCGGCTGAAGTCGGACTTGCCCTTCACGTTGATGCCCGTCACCACACCGCCCGCGGCGATGGCCGCCGAGAACACGGCAAATTCCGATCCGGCCACGATGTCGTTGAGCGTGTGCAGTTCCATGCCGAAGCGCAGATCGGGCTTGTCCGATCCGTACTTCGTCAGGGCTTCGTAATAATCGATGCGCGGCAGCGGCAGCGCGAGCGTAACACCCGCGGCCTCGTTCAGTATGCGCGCAATGAGCCCTTCGATCACGAGGAAAATGTCGTCGCGTTGCACGAACGACATCTCGAGATCGATCTGTGTGAATTCGGGCTGCCGGTCGGCGCGTAAATCCTCGTCACGGAAACACTTCACGATCTGCACGTAGCGATCGAAGCCCGCAACCATCAGGAGCTGTTTGTAGGTCTGCGGTGATTGAGGCAGCGCATAGAAACGTCCCTCGTGCACGCGGCTGGGCACGAGATAGTCGCGAGCGCCCTCGGGTGTGCTTTTCATAAGGACGGGGGTTTCGATCTCGACAAACTGCTGCTCGTCGAAGTAGCGGTGCACGGTCTGTGTCACGCGGCTGCGCAACAGGAGATTTTTCTGCAATATCGGACGTCGAAGATCGAGATATCGGTATTTCAGGCGCAGATCCTCGTTGGCGTCCACGTCGTCGAGAATCTCGAAGGGTGTCACCTCCGAGGTGTTCAGCACCTGGAAACGTTCGGCCACTATTTCCACTTCCCCTGTCGGCATGGCGGCGTTCACCGTGCCCGCCGGACGCGGCTGCACGCGGCCTGTCACCGACAGCACGTACTCCGACCGCAATTCGTGGGCGCGCGCGTGTACGTCGGCGTTTTCCTGGGGTGTGAACACAATCTGCGTGATGCCGTAACGGTCGCGCAGGTCGATAAAGATCATGCCGCCCAAATCGCGGCGCACGTTCACCCATCCGTTTACTGTCACCGTCTTCCCGGCGTCTCCGCCGCGCAATTGCCCGCAGGTATGAGTCCGTCTGTCGAAAATCATTATGTGTTCCGTTGAATGAAAAAAGGAAAATATACCGAAACGGCCGCAGACGGAGAAGCACCGCCCCCTTCCCGCGGTCCGATGGTGAGGTGTGGCGCGAAAATAAATCACACAGGAGGAACGGAGGTTTTTTCTTGCGGCCTTCGGCCGCTCTCCCGCTGTCCCGCTGTCCCGCTCTCCCGCTGTCCCGTCGCGCTTCGACTCCGCTCAGCGAGACACTATTTCGTTGTTCCGCTCCCGCTCTCCCGCTGTCCGATGGTGAGGTGTAGCGCGAAAAAAATCACACAGGAGGAACGGAGGAAAGGAGGTTTTTTTCTTGCGGCCTTCGGCCGCTCTCCCGCTGTCCCGCTCTCCCGCTCTCCCGCTCTCCCGCCTAGCTGCTCCGCGTCTCCGCTATTCCATACCGCATCGCGGAGACGAGTACATCGATGTTGATATCCGCGAGTTTCTTGAAGGTGATACAGTATCCTGTCACACGCGCTTTGCCGATGGCGTTGGCGTAGGTGTTGACGAGGTGTTTTTTATCCCTGAGTCCGAGGATGTAGACGGAGATTCCCGTGGAGATGGCGCTGAGGCCGATTTGATAGAAGTCCTTCGTTTTGCCGTTGGCGTACACCAGCGACTGAAGTCCGTAGCCGATGCTTGGATTACATACGACTTTCCCCTGTGCATCCGTGCCGTCGTCATACCACAATCTGCCTTCGGGCAGAAGGGCGAGAATCGTGTCGTGCAGGCGCTGCATGTCGCCGCGCTTCTGTTCGGGCTGTATCGAGATGTATTCCTCGATGTGTTCTCCTATGTGTTGCTCTATGGTCATATCGTGTCCTTTCGTTCGTCCACGCGGGCGGTAACGCCTGCAGCGTGGTGATGGTGTGTGTAGTACTGTGTGTTGCCCCGGATCATGGAATACGGAAGGGTCGGCTGCTGCACGCTCTATGGCCGTACTGCGTGTGGGGGAATATAACATGTGAGCCGCTCCAGGGGTACATGGAGCGGCTCACTATACACCGCGGCGCGGACAGCAGCCGCGCGCGGAAAACACTTACTGCACCGTGATCCGTCGCTGTATGGTGCTGACGCGGGTCGAAAGTCCGAGGAAATATAATCCGGGTGAGGCATTGTGCAGGCGGACCGGAATCGTGTTGCGGCCCGGCGCCACCTCGGCGGTTGTTGTCATCAGCACACGTCCCAACACGTCAGTCACCACGATGTGTACAGGTTCCGCACCATCGACATCCAGCAGTATCGTGAATTCGCCTCTGCTCGGATCGGGATATACGTCCATGTCCGCGACTGTCGGCGCGGCGTCGATTCCCAACACTGTCACATCGTAGGGAGCGGAAGTGGAGGAACACCCGTTTGAATCGCGCACAGTGACGGTGTACTGTCCCGTCTGTATTGCCGTGTACTCGTGTGTGCTGGCAGCGGGGAGTGTTTGTGTATTTCGCGCCCACTCGTACTGATATGGTCCAACTGTGGTCGACAGCCGGTCGCCGCTTCGTGTGATGACCGGTATCGGCGGATTGGGAAAGACGGTAATCGTCATGGTGTCGGAGGTCCCGCTGCAGCGGCCGTCGTTCACAGTCACGTAGTGGTTGCCCTGCTGCCGCACCGTGCAGTAACGCGACGTGGAAGCGTCGGACCACAGGTAGCTCGTGTATCCGGCTCCGGCATCCAGCACAACGGAATCGCCCTGACAAAATGCGGGTGCACCGGACGCCTGTATGCGCGGCGACGGCCCCTGGAGGATGGCCACGTGCAGTGTGTCGTGAACCGCGCAGCCGGTGTTTGTGTCGGTGACGGAGACGAGAAGTCTGCCCGTCGTGTTGGGCTCCCATCGTACATCCACCGAGTCGGTCCCCTGCCCGCGTTTGATCTGGCCGCCGGTCACATTCCACACCCGATGTGTTCCGGTGAAACGGTTGATTGTGTATGTGTACGCCGACAACGCACAGACCGTATCGGGTCCTGACAGCGTCACCACCGGTCCGGATCCGGTCTGCGGTATGACTTCGACGAAGGCGGAACTTCCCGTACATCCGTTGCCATCCTCCACATGCACCGAGTACGTCCCGCCTTTCGAAACCGTGATGGAACGCGTCTTCTCGCCAGTGGACCAATCGTACTTTGTGTACGGGGTCGATGTTGTGAGGCGTACCGTCGCACCGTTGCACAGTATCACCGGACCCGAGGGTTGCACTTCCGGCTGCACGGGCGGACGCACGAAGACGCGCACGGTGTCGGATTGCTCAACACTGCCGTACGCATCCGTCGCCTGATACCAATAGTATCCGGGTGTTTTCACCATAATCGAAAGCGCCTGTTCCCCGGTCGACCAGCGGTAGTTCGTATAGCCGCGCACCGCCTGAAGCAACAGGCTGTCGCCCGCACAGAACACCGCGGGAGCGGCATGCCGCACGAGGGGAATGGATTTTGGAATCCAGAGTTTGCGGCAGCAGCGCACGTTTCCATAGTTGCTGAATGACGCGGTGAAACAGATGGTAACGGAGTCCGACGTCAAGCGCGGACGCGGCACAACATCCCATTGTGCGCGCGACACACTGGATGGAGGAATATCCCGGGGCGTCGCATCCTGTGTCACGGTCGTCGGATTTTCGAGCGCCATGTCCCTGCTGTCGAATTCGAACGTGAAACGTGTATTCAAAACATCCCTGTCACCCACGTTTTCAATCGCGCCCACAAGGGTGATCGGCTTCGGCAGGTACTGCTCCGTTTTTGTGTCCCACTGGAAGGCGGGCAGTGGCTCCGTAGCACAGACGGGCCGGGGTTCGCGTGGCGCGATGGTCATGGAACCATGTCTGAGCACCGGTCTGTAACACCCGGCCTCAAACGTCCACCGTGTAAGTTGGAGCTGACAATGGAGAGAATCCATCGTGGGCGGATCTGCGGCCTTGAATGTGATTTCCGCCAGTTTTGCCGACGCTGGTATCCCGGACAGAATCTTTGAATCCATCGTCTGCAACGTCACACCACCGGGCGCGGGGGTTATTGTAATCGGGATTCCCTCCAACAGACAACCCGGGGGTGTTTTGATGTCGAAGAATTCCGCACAGGTATCGAATGTGATCGTCCAGGTGGCCGGGTATAACACGGTGGGTGATGGAATGGCAGTCTCGACTCGCAAAGGCACAACCACATTGCGGGTGCCGAAGGTGGCGACACTGTCGAGGGCGATATTCAGCGGGGTGAAGGTGGATGTATCCTTTGGTGCCTTGTACGATTTTGTTTTGGTATCCGTCCCGCCGCAGATATCCACCACCTGTAGATCCACCTTGCGCATGGCACCATCCATACACTGTGCCTGATAGGTGATTTTGCACTCCTGCAGGTTCTGCCGCAATATCGTGAAGATCTCCTTGTAGATCGCCGCGAGTTGTGTGCCGCTCGGAGTTTCGTAATACCGTCCGCCCGTCAAGTCTGCAATGTTTTGAAGTATTGCGGTTTGAATACCGCTCCCCAGCCCAATGGTAAAGATCCGTACGCCATTCCTGTTTGCGAGGGAAATTGCCTCACTGGGACCCCGGGAACTGGAGTTGTCCCCACCGTCAGTCATTGCGATAACGACTTTGACAGGGTTCGTCCCGTAGGTTATCACATGCTGTACACCGGCATAGATTCCATCCCACACCGCAGTTGCGCCGCTTGCCGGGAGGCTTTCCATCGCCGTGTGTAACGCTGTCGTACTGATCGTCATCGGGAGGGCGGTTGTCACCACACTGTTAAACCATAGGATGGCCGCCTGGTCTGTGACGCCATCCAGAGAGTCGATAAACGCGTGGCCCGCGTCTATTGCTCCGAGATTCCCGGAACCCATCATTGATCCACTTGCATCGAAGACAAGCGACACCGAGATACGTGACGGCACATTCAGATCCGGGCAAGTCTGGACGATGGAGTTGACCAGCGCCCCGTTCTCGTACACACGAAATTTCGAAGTGTCCTGCAAGTACACAGGATTGCCATTGCACGACACCGCATAATACAGCTCGATCGTAGGCCAGTTGTTCACCACCCGTTTGAAGTTCAGCACCGGCTGCGCAGCCGAAAACGGTCCGAGCAACACGGCAACGAGAACGATCCACAGAATCGATGATGTCGAGCGCATGGCGCCCCCCTGGAAGTGCTGGTATTGTGGTCTCCTAAAGACAACTTCGCTCTTGCATCCGTTACATCCTAGACCTCCACGCACGCCGTCCCGGCCATCCAAGCTGCACAGCGCGAAGCCCATTGCCCATCTATGGACGGCCGTCTCGGCCGTCAGTGAAGCGAGGACGGAAGCGGGGATTCAGCGTGACACTCCCCCGCTGGCCATCACTGTGGCATTTCTATCCGATGGTCTGGAATACCCACACCCCGCAGCCTTGCTCGTGCCTCCTTCAGGGAAACCAACGTGGAAAAGACAAACAAGAACGGGGCATGTGACACGTAGTAGAAGCAGTGTAACCCCTTGCCGCGCAGGCAGAGCATTTTTGTCTTGCGCTGATCTGCCGGCGAAAAACCCGGCTCACGGTGATGGCTTTGGTCGAAGGTGATCACACAACGGACCGCGCGATCATCAAGTTGTTTCACGATTGTCGCGAGGCCGACGTGTGTTACACCTTCGCGCTGGTTCGCCCGATCCGGTGAACGAATTCCTGTGTCGGGGTCGTTGAATATCGAGTAGCGTGGAGGGTGATTCTGGTCCAGCATCGGAATGCGCGTGATGACAGTGAATGCATCCCGTATGTCTTCCGGCATAAACCGTGGTTCTGCATACAGCGGCGCCCATTCCGCGAACGCCTCCTGCCAGAGACGTTTTACAGCGTCGTAAGAATCGCCGAGGTATTGTCGTTTCATGAGGGGTTGTTTGATGACGGCCAACGGTTAACGTGTAACCCGCGAGCGGAGCGAGTTAGATCTACGCACGTGTTAGGCATCACAAATCTTCGGGCATAAGGCCCGTATGTTTGGCAATACGAGCCAACATTCGTGGACCGATCTCATCTCCATGGTGTTGCCGCACATTCACCATTCTCGATTTGATCCGCCATCACTCTCAATGCGAGGGCCTCTGCTTGGCTGATCGCTTCTTCCCGGGTTTCACCATACTTCATGACTCCGGGTATTTCGACGATCTCGGCGATCCACCTCCCATTATTTTCCTGCTCAGTCTCTATCGTGTACTTCATAGTACTTCCTGAATGTAACGATACGAACATTTCTCTATGGCGCCTAACGCCATATTCACCGGCGTGGCCCGCCGTTTAGCCAAGTCCGGTGTAGCTATTTGTTAGCTCTTCCCATGATAACGCGGTGAGTCGAGTTCAGGAAAGTCCTCTGATAATCCGCCGAGAATTTCGTCCGCAAGTTTGAAATCGACTTTGCCGAGAATTGTCTTTGCTCTCGCGATCAATTCCCTCAGGTGCTCTAGCGTCCTTGCATTGTGCTCCGCATCTGAATACTCAAGGAACTGCTCCTTTGTAGAGCACTTGGCTACACAATCTCGCAAACGACTCAGCTCGCGGTGTGCATACGGCACAAGAAGTTCCGCGGGAATCGTTTTGAATATGATTTGGAGGGCCATATACGCGAGGAGAAGGGTCGCAACAAGTAGGATCCAAGGAATTAGCTGTACACCTTACGCTAAGATGTCCCATGTTGCTTCATTTCGCCAACTAAATGAGGGTGGTCGGTTTGATCAATTTCCGTTGTTTTAATGAAAGGTTGTCTCAAGAATTACGCGCAACAGAACGGTGGAATTGATATAGATCATAGCATGACTGTTGATCTCCGAATGGCAGCTCAATGGTAGGAACCCTCTCCCACGATATCCCGAAGAAGGGGTTTCTTTTCGAGTTTGCCACCCGAATGCTTGGAACCAGCCAATGACTCACTCCGCTCTAGCGCTCGTAATACCGAATATCGCTCCTGTTTCACGCAATTACGCCGTATCTCCCGGCTGATACTACTCGGATGACGTCCCAGCTCGTTGGCGATTTCCATTGGGTCTTTGCCCTCAGCCAGACCAGCCCCAATATGTTCGCGTTCAGTTTTTGTCAATCGTGTGTACGTCATAGGCTCTAGGATACGGAATTTCTTCGTTGCCCCGTTGCACAAGATTCTTGAACTCAGGGAGTGTTACGAGGCATACCGGTAATCCGTGTGCCCAGACGAAAACCTGAGTATTGACCCTGTTGACTACGGGAAAAGCTCGGCAAGTTCTCGTACCCGATCATTCACAATGTCTCCCGGGCTGTGACCGGCTGCTTTAGCTAGGAGCATTTTCTTCAAATGCGAATCGCACAAGACTGCAATCATCTTCCCGTCGCTCATTGGTTTCCGCAGCCGCTGATAGTCGCGCTCCTCCATGTTTCGGGTGAAAACAAGCACGAATTGCCCTCTGTGCACTGAGCACCTTCCACCAGCCTGAGATACGTCTTCGTTCTTGAGCTTCGCCTTATTCTTTAGCTCCACGGGAATGAGAGTGTTGCCATATTTGGTTGCGACGTGACGCCAGAAACCACTCTCGGCACGGATGCCCATCGTCACGTCGATTATCTCGGTTCCGTCGAAATTCCGAACCTGCCGCTTCAACGTAGTCAAGTCAGGCTCAAAGATAAGCTGGAGCGTTTCCTCCATATATTCTTCGTACGCTTTTGCGCACTTCGTCCCCATTGGGATACGGCTGAGGCGCTCGACCATCTCGTCCGGGTCAAACGAACAATCGTAGCGCCCGCCTGGACTGACGATGGTGCTTGGAGAAAGGGTCGGAGCATGCAATCCGCGGGTTCGCCGTTCGTCCTCCATCGCTAGGTACCCCTGACGAACCTGCTCCCCGTGTCGTTTGCACAACTCGTGTAAAGCAATTGTTGTGTCGGATCCGTGCGGATCTGTCGTTCCCGGCAAGTGCCCAACGAGATCCACGATATCGTTCACGTGCGCGCGGAAGAACTCGGCCGGCGACGCTTCTCGAAACTGATCTGCCTGCCATAAAAAGTCCACCAGCGATTTTATCTGTCTGTTCTCCTCAAGCCCCTCTGTTACGAAATCGTAGACGTAATCGGTGCCTCCGTCGTAGTCACCTATTCCTGCCGCGTAAGCCGCAAACCGGCGGTCCACACATTGGTTACAAATGCCGCAATGTTTACGCGCACCCTGCGCCCCTCGTGTCACGCCGCACGAGACTGTACTCGGGTATAGCTCGGCCAGCCTGTGATCTCTGAGACGTCTGACCACATCGGTTTTTGTGAGACGCAGTAGAGGATTCAGAATATTAATGTCCCTCTCTGCAACAAGGGAGAATAGATCTTCCAAGAGGGAAATAGTCTTAGGGTGCGTGGTCCTGCTCGCCCTGGCGTTGATAAGATACTGGCGTCTAGGGAAGTTGATCCCCGTAATACCGTTCTCGAAGAGGTGGATATGCCCTGATCCCGCAACATAGGAGACCGCGAACGCGATAGAGCAAAAAAGGAGCGAACGGGACCGTTGCGTCTCGTCTCGTGCCTTGATACCGCGTAGGCGAGACTCGAAGAGGTATTGGTAAACCCGCGAAGGGAATTCATTTTGCAGCCGTTTAATGAGCCCACGCTGCGTCTTCTTGGCTCCTGGATTTGACGCGTGGCTCACAAGATACACGCCGTGCCCTTCAGCAAAGCTAAGTAGATCGAGTGTACCAACGAGCGAATCTAGACCGCCCGAAAAGAGTGCGACGCGAACTTCGTTGTCCGCTGGTGGTAAAGCCTTCTCTCGGTCGAAGAGGTCCGCAGCAGGCGTCTTATGACCTGGCTCGAACTCAAATTGATACTCGGCGTCTCCGGTCATGAATGTCAACGCCACCGCCAGCGCCGTTCCTACTGCAGGCTGCGACCAAAAGTCGAAGTCACGTACCTTCACGCGATAGAGGAACCGGCGGGCCCACGCGTGAAACACGACAGCATCTTGCCTCCCCCGGTGTACAAGTCGGTCACCAGCGTGAACGAATGACACGATCTCGAGGAGATCCAATAGACGATCCGGGAGGTGCCATACAGACCGCACAAGGCTTGGAAGCCCGAGGCTGAGATTCCGATTCGGGCCATCGCGATATTCGAGCACCTGCGCATCGCCGCCTGTAGAACTGAGCGATGCGCCATTGCAAAGGAATATACGGAGGGGAGCCACGTCCATCATACTGCGTCCCGCTCCCTTAGAAGCTCTTCCCGGATCTTCCTGAAAGCAACTCCGAGAAAGTCTTGAATCTCCTTCAGTGTGGGTAGCCCCTCCTTGGTTCGCCCGTTAAACCAGCCTGCCGCGAATGACTGCGTGATCTTCGCTGTCTCCGCCGAGTGCAAAGCGACACCGTTATTGAACCGCTCGCGCTCCCCAATAGTCGGGATGACCGCGGATGCCTCCCGGTCCAGGAAATAGTCAAGATAACGTCTCGTGAATGCTGCGAAATAGGCATGCGCTAACTCGCTGAAGCCTCTTCCATCTCGCACCCCGCGCCATGGTTGGTAGGGTTCGGGAGTGTTGACAAAGAGATCGTGCTGCGAAGATGGATTTCTCTCATACCAATCTACGAGTGCATCCGTAGCCGCCTGTGTCGCCAACTCAGAGTACTCCCCTTGGCCTCCCTGCGCTTGAATCCACCGTCGGAGTTCTAGACTAAGTTCGAGCGGAGTGCCTCCCTTAGGGAGCCAAATCTCCCACGCGTGGACATCAGAAGGCTCATCCGAGCGAGCCGCGACTGCAAGTGCGACAAGGAATGCAAACGATGCTTGTACCCCTCTGTCTCTAGGAAGGTCTGGGATTCGAAGCTGTACGTTCTCCACTACGGCCTTGGCTATAGACTCAACACTTCCATCAGAGGTGAAAGATCCCATACGGGCAACCACGTCCCGCCAAGGACGCGAGCGAGGAAGTGCACCTAGTCGTTCGTGACCCATGCCGCGGAGAATTGTAAAGGGTGATTGCTCAAGATCAATCGTGAAGGGAAATAATGCTGCCCAAGCGCGCCGCGCAGAGGTAGTGCAGTGCGAACCTCCGACATCGCGAGTCCAACTCGACGCTTGTTAAGCCGCATTTTCGATAATCCTTTTGGCCTGTTGGCAGAAAAACTCGAAAGCCCCGGGCCACAGTAACACTGAATTTGTCGGACTCGGAACTGGCGGAGTCCACTTTCCATTAAGCCGACCATCCTTCACAGTTCCTCGCAAGTACATCATAGAGAAAATGGGAGTGTCTACTTCCGCGGACCAGCGAACGAAGTTATTCTTGTCAAAGCGTATGGGGTCTTCGTCAATGAATAGACCGCCATGATGAAACAGAATAGGTGTCCACCCTGAGCCTGAGTAACCCCATACGTCCAATACCTCATAAAGTGAGAGATTTGGCAATTTGCTGTTTGGTTTTAAGTCAATGACAAGTGTCTGATTGTCTTGCCCTACAGCTTTTAGAGAATTTTCAATGTTCACATGCCACGACAGCGGCTCGGACAATTCGGCTGTAAGTTGATTTGCAAGCAACCACGGAATATATCCTTTGTTACATCCAAAAAGAGATATACCCTCTTGAAAGCGATACTGAATTGATCCATTTTCACCAGTCTTGTTATAAAGTGCGTACATAGGCCAGTTCCAGGTGGGATTTACCAACAAGTGGCTGAATCATGATAAGCCTCGGGTTTCTACGATGTTGCCCAACATATTGGTTTCGCGAATCGCGACTCCAAACGCGACACATCCGGATTACCCATAGCCTCCACTCCGATCTCGTCTCGTACCACGGCGTATAATATGGGGAAGGATAAACAGACACACGTAAATCGTCCATGTGGCAGCGCACTCCATGGCCACTCTTGTTCAACACGAGCGTGAAGACTGGTCCTTATCGTAGGCAAAGGATAATTATTGTGCTCACGCCCGTGTGGTCGAGTAATGCCTGAATCGTACCATTGTCCCCGTCGGCGGCTGGGCAGACACTCCCTGATTCCAGAAGAGGCGTGGTATAGAAATGCCTTAAGTGGAACCATCCACTGCCAAAACGGCTCCACAGACACAAAGGGGTATGTCCTTTGCATTCCTGTACTGTACATCCCAGTAGTCGAGTTCCACACTACAACAGCGTGCATCACTCCTCTATTGTCTGTCCCGAAGCTCCGCCGTGGAGATTCATCGCGATAGTACCACGTATGGAGTTCAAAGTCAAGGAAGGGTGCGGCGCGTGGTGTATTCTCGGTCTCACGTTCGAGTGCGCGCGCGTTGGGATGAGCTGCGTCGATGCAGACACGCATCAGTTTCGGAAGATCGTTGCGACGTCGCCCCTCGACAAGCTCGGGGTGACACCACGTTGTTGTCACACAATCTCGCAGTCGCGTCGTCCCTCGACAAACTCGGGATGACACAAACTCGGGGTGACACAAGCTCGGGGTGACACGGGCTCGGCCCAACGCACGGCTGTCATGACGGGCTGCTGCACACGCCCGCAGAGCCACCGCAGCGGTGGTAGAAAATCGGGATAACTGCGTTTCCGGGCGATTTTCGAGGATTCGTCCAAAAACATAGTATGGTGACACGAATTTCAACTACTGTGACTGATCTCGCAGACTATGGTGACGAACTTGCAGGGTACTGTGACCGCACTTGCAACGATGGTGACTGAACTTGCAACGATGGTGACTGAACTCGCAGAGTGCGCGCACATGTTGAGAGCGTCGACACGAACTCGCAGGACACTGTGACCGAACTTGCAACGATGGTGACTGAACTCGCAACGATGGTGACTGAACTTGCAATGATGGTGACTGAACTCGCAGAGTGCTGTGACCGAACTTGCAGCGATAGTGACTGAACTCGCAAAGTGCCGTGACCGGTTTACCGTGACTGTGACCGAACTCAGAGCTATGGCGACGAACTCGCGGAGCACTGTGATCGAACTTGCAACGAGGGTGACGGCACTTGCAATGAGTGACACCGATCTCGCGACGACAGGCAACGAACTCGCAAAGACATGCGCTGAACTCGCGGAGTACTTTTTGTCCGTCGCGAAACACTTTTTCACCGGTTGGAAGCACCGTTTGTCGGCTGCGATCAACGTTTCGTCCGCCTCAGAACGCTGTTCCGCAGAGTTGCATGACCGGTTGTACGCGTTGAACAACGTTTTGTCCGCAGCGGTACGCTGTTCCGCAGTGTTGCAGTACCGATTGTCCACGTTGAACGACGTTTTGTCTGCCGCAGTACACTGTTCCGCAGAGTTACAGTTCCGATTGTCCGCGTTGAACTACGTTTTGTCCACTGCAGTACGCTGTTCCGCAGAGTTGGGTGACCCATTGTCCGCGTTGAACAACGTTTTGTCCGCCGCAGTACGCTGTTCCGCAGAGTTGAATTACCGATTGTCCGGGTGGAACAACGTTTTGTCCGGGGCAGTACGATGTTTCGCAGAGTTACAGTACCGATTGTCCGCGTTGAACGACGCTTTGTCCGCCGCAGAACTCTGAGCCTAAGTGTTGCGTGACCGATTGTCCGGGTTGAAGGGCGTGATGTGCGGACTCCGCCTCCAGATGTCACCACGTGAACCCCAGACGCCCCGTCATGCACTCATGGAGTCACTACGCGACCCTGTGGTGTGCAGTGGCGTTGCTTATATGCCGCGCAGGCATGTACCATCAGCGGTT
The DNA here is from genome assembly GCA_016218045.1 of Ignavibacteriota bacterium. Lineage (NCBI taxonomy): Bacteria > Pseudomonadati > Ignavibacteriota > Ignavibacteriota bacterium. Next base: position 4,581 of record JACRFB010000022.1, on the reverse strand, counting down.
GCAGGATATACGCGAAGGGCTGACACGTGGAGCGTGCACACTCGCAGGTTAGTGGGAAGAGTCCACCGTGATCACCTTCGCGTGACTTCCTAGAGCTGTACTCAAAACGCATCGATACGTCCCGCATGGTATTTGACCCAGATTGACAACCTGTTCGTGTATCCCTGGTCCGTATTCCCTGTCTGCGACGATTTCGATACTCTGGCCAAGCATATTCTGCACGCTGATGCGCACACGCTGTGTTGAGGATGTCCTGAACGGAATTCGAATACATCCGCTGGCTGGATTCGGATACGGATCAAACAGCGTTGCGCTTTCGTTACCCCCGAGCCGCCATATTTCCACAACGGGCGAGTATGTCCGGAGCCCATCATAATCCAATTGCACCAGTCGATATTGAAAATACGTCGCAGGCACTTCGCGCACATCGTCGATGTAGCTGTACGTATCTCCAAATCCCCCATCAGATTTTCCACGCACAAATCCGATATCCGTCCAGGGTCGCCCGGTTGCACCTGTCCAGTCCTCTCCATCGCCTGCGCGGCGCTGGACGACGAATCCAGCATTATCATTCGAAGATGATACCATCCAGCGAAGCAGAATCTGATCGCGCACAAGCTCCCCAGTGAAAGTGATGAACTCGACCGGGTAGTGTAATCCCGCGCCATCGATACGTGTGGCATAAAGATCGCAGTTGTAGTACCCCTGTCGCTCGTCCTCCCAAATGATGTATGCGCCGCCCTCGCCGTCAGAGATCATCAGCGGAAACATTTGATTTGAATCAGCGGTACACACGGGTCGGCCAAGTTGAGGCCATGTGATCCGACCGGACGCATCCAGACGCTGGACCCACAGATCTCTATTGTCGTTCACCGATCGGGTGCGAATGAAGAGAACGAGTGCACCACCAGATCCATCAGATACTACCTGCGGCTGCCCCCGATAGATAGATGAAAAGGGATTTACCGCAGCAATAACCCCGTTCCCACCCCACAGTGTATCACCTGATCCACTGATCCGTTGCGCACGAATTTCTGTCACCTGGAAGTTTGACCAGACAAGGTAGATTCCGCCATGGCCATCAGACGTAATAACATGCTTATCTATTGAGAGGGAATCAGAAATCCGAATATTCGCGCCCCATTTTGTAGTACCCGCTGAATCGATTCGTTGTGCATACAATCTGGACCGCTTCTGCCAGACAAGGTGAATGTCATTTGTTCCATCATCAGCGCGAATCATTCGTGGCTGCGATGCTAATGAGTCGATCTGAATGCCGGATGTAGTAAATAATATGGCACCTGTTTCACGTATTCGCTGAAACATTAGCTTCGACGGATGACCAGTGGTAATCCACGTCACGTATACACCATTGTTCCCATCCGTGGCCATTTCTACTTGATACGTATAATATGCGGAATCTGCTACAACAACGCCATTGTTCATCCATATCGCCCGCCCGGAAGAGTCATAATGCTGAATCATAATATGCTTTTGGTTCACCCCGTAAAACGCCGTCCACAAGACGAAAGCTCCACCGTGCGTGTCTGATAGCACACGATACAACGACTGTGCACGCTCAGTGCCCGCGATGATACCCGAGGGTCCCCATCGTGGATTGCCTGCCGAGTCAATCCGCTGCAAGTGCAGCATCGCGGAATCCCGATTCCCCGATATGGGCGAACCGTGCCACAGGACAAACATCCCGTTTCTGTTGTCGGTTGTGGTAGACAGGTCCACAGGCCAATTCCACAGGGTGTCCGATACTGCAATACCGTTTGTGCTCCATAGGGCATTTCCGCTCCGGCTCATCGCTTGTGCATAGATCCCAATACCAGGAACAACACCTGAAGGATCATGCGACAACCAGGATACATAGAATCCATCGCCTCTTTCACGCGGTATCAACGTGTTTGTAAAAAACACATTTCCACCTTGCCTCTGTATCCACTGTGCATGGCTTGCTGTTGATACTGCCGTATTTAACCGCGAATCGCTATTCCACTGACACAGCAGCGCATTGGTCGGCAGAATTCCACCAAGAATACAAATAGCATAATGAAGAAAGTGGATGTACTTCATGGGTGATGACCTCAAATTATTCTTGCAGCCGCCAACGTGTAGGTACGTCACTCCCAGCGCAGTGCAATTCTTCTCCCAGACGTAAAACGTCGCCTTCGCGATCCCCGACTTCCAGCGGACCTCCTCCATCCTACCCCGGCCCTCGGGCACGTGTAGTGCAAGGACGACCTGTTCCCCGGTGAACTTCGATTTTTCATCGGCACTTCCTTCCTCTGTCCGTGACGGGAATATGCCAAATAACTCTACCACTCGCCAGACCAGGGCGCCGGTGTCAGGGCACGGTGATGCCGAGACGTTCCGCACGCTGCACTATCAATCCCGTGTACTGCTCGCTCACGCGATCGGGGAGGAAGCTTGCGCGGATCCGGTCCACCCACTTCGGTAGCGCTTTTTCGAAACGGCGGAGCATAGCTGCAACAACTTTCTCGTCCATACCCGCGCGGTCGAAGGCGTTGGTGAAATTCTTCTTCGTAAGGTTTTTTTTCCTACCGTCGAGCGTGAGGGCGAGTTCTTCCCTATCCTCCGGAATGACCAGCTTCGTGGCTACCATGTCGTAGGCCGGTGCGAGCGTCCACCCGATGGATGGACGGTTGATGAGGGAAAAGTTCTTCAAGTGCATGTCGGCATTGCCGGTGAGAAACGAGAACACTACCTGCTCATAAAAAAGGCCGACGTCCAGGAGCGGGTGAGCGCTGAATTGCAGTATCGCCGTCGCGATCTGTTCGTGTGAGCCATGGTACTTGTGTTCGGTGAGTCGCCCGGTGAGCTGGCACATATCCTCCATGTGCAGCATGTCCTTTCCCATGCGGTCGATTCGCCGGGTGATGTACGCACACTGGCCCGTGTGAAGGCGTATCAAGGAATGCGGGACGGTGCGGATGCCCGCGAGTTCCGCAAGATGCATCGTGCAGTCCTCCACTTCCGGGAGATGCGGGTAGTGCTGCGAGGGTGGCTTGAGGATGTACCGTCCCCACATGCCGACGATCGTGAACCGTCGGACTCCCGCACTCTTCACTGGCTTTTCCAACTCGAGCGACAATTTCTCCTGCACGCCGGGGACCGCAATCTGCGAGCGCACAACCTGTACGGCGAGGTCGAACATATCCGCCTCCGAATACGGGAGTTCAGGCGGCTGCGGCGTGCCGAACATCTTCCGGCTGCATGCGGCATGAAAATCACGCGAACCGTCATCCAGCGCTCGATAGCAGAACAGGCACCGCTGCGGTTGTGTCATTGCAGTTCTCCGGCAGTCCCGCGGATGCTTGCGGCGCCGATGCAATCGCGGCAGCAGGCGAGGAGTAGACCCATTCTGTCGCGCGGATCAAGTTTCCAATTCTCTCGCGCGATGTCGAGGAGCCATCCCTCAGGGATAAGTCCATCAAAAAACGGAAAGAGGACGGTGTTCCGAAACGCCTCCTTCTGCAGAGGCAACGTGAGACTGACTGCTTGTGATGATGCCGACGCGAGATACGCAGTGTCATAGCGAAACGTGTATCCCGTTTCGTCCTCGACGAGGCGGCCCGCATAGGTATTGTACATGTATACGTCAGCGGCGCGCATCGTCGTCGTCCTTTGACCGGGCATTCACCATCGCGGCATGGCTGTCGCGATCCATCGGCGACGCCGCAAGTTCATGACCGAACAGGCGCAGTACCTGGTTCACTTTGTCCATGCGAAGCGTGGTCTTTCCTTGTTCTAGCTCGCGGATAAACCGTAAGCCAACTCCTGCACGTTCGGCAAGTTCAGGCTGTGTCATGCCCATACTTTTCCGTTTCTGTTTGATGAAGCGTTCCAGCTTTATCATGTCACCATCCATTGTACCTGATCGGGTGTATTGCAAAGCGTCGTGCTGTCATTATACCCGATATGGTATAACGACGAGGATGACATATAAACATATACCCGTTCAGGTATAAATCCAATTACAGATGGGGATGATTGTGGGTGAACACGCAAAGAAAGATCACACAGGAGGAACGGAGGAAAGGAGGTTTTTTTCTTGCGGCCTTCGGCCGCCTCCTGCTATCCCTCGGTCCGATGATGGGGAGTCGTGCGAGGAAAAATCACACAGGAGGAACGGAGGAAAGGAGGTTTTTTTCTTGCGGCCTTCGGCCGCTCTCCCGCTGTCCCGCTCTCCCGCTGTCCCGCTCTCCCGCTGTCCCGCTGTCGCGAGTATCTGCAGGTCGTGGTATTGCGAAGGGTTGCCGGAGACCTTCATGCGCTCCGCGCGCGCGTGCTCGAAGGTGTCCGGTACGCGCGTGCAGACGACCAGACGGAAGTCCAGTGGCCGCAGGCGGTCCTGGAGATGGACAATTTGTATCAACCGCACTGATCGCGCGGCCGCCGACCTACCGCGTAAAATACATCTCGTATTCGAACGGGTGCGGCATGGTGGCGATGGCGTGTACTTCCTCGCGCTTCACTTTGAGCCACTGGCGGATGAGGGACTCGGGGAACACACCGCCGCGCTGTAGGAATTCGTTGTCGAGTTCCAGCGCG
>JACRFB010000021.1 GCA_016218045.1 Ignavibacteriota bacterium | reverse complement strand
GGTTGATCGTCAAACGTGGGCTGTGTACGTTGCTGCATAGCAAGCCTCCGCGAGGTGTGGATGTTTTTGGGCAAACAGAAATCTAAACACCACGTGCGAGGCTTGCTATGTTAAACATCGGGTCTCTCCCGCTGTCCCGCTACGGGCTGAGGGTGCAGATGGCGAGTACGGGAAAATGATCCGAGGGCCAAAGCATGCCGCAGGAGCTGCGGATGATCTGCGCGGCGTGTGCGCGGATGTGTGGTGAGGCAAGGAGGAGATCGATGCGCTGGCTGCGCTCCTTGCCGCTGTATGCGTGATAGGTGCCGCTTGTCTCGTCCGGATGCAGGGACGCGTACATGTCGTACAGCAGCGGATCGGCTGTGCCTGGAACGCGCGCGGCCAGTATGGACGTCACTGCCGCGTTGGCGGGTCCGGCGTTAAAATCTCCGGCGACGAGCACATGCGCGGCGCTTCCGCGTCGCGCGATGCGTGCGAGCAAGGCGGCTGCGCTTTTCTCGCGCGAGGGCTGCGATTCGTGGTCGAGATGCACGTTGTACACGGTGATGTCGTTGTCGCTCTGCTCGTCGTGCAGGAGCACGAATGTGCAGATGCGCGGAATGCCGTTCCCCCAGTGCTTCGAGGCGGGCACGTCGGGTGTGTCGGAAAACCAAAAGGTGCTGTCGAATCGTTTTTCGAAACGCGCACTGCGGAACAGTATGGCCGCGTACTCCCCTTCCGTCTTGCCGTCGTCGCGTCCCACGCCCGCTTCCGCGTACTCGGGGAAGGCCGCGCGGATTTCGTCGAGCTGTCCGCGCAGCGCTTCCTGCAGACAGAGTATGTCGGGCCGTGTGTCGCGCAGCACGCCGAACAAACAGTCCTTTCTGTTCCACCACGACTGCTCTCCGTCCGGCGCAGTGCCGTAGCGGATGTTGAAAGTCATTATTCTGATGCTGTCTGCTTCGAATGAGGGTGCGTGTACTGGCACGGTCGGCGTGAGGAGACAGGAGGATGGAGACAGGAGACAGCTTGACAGACTGGCATGATGCGCGCGTGCGGCGCTTGGATTGTTGTGCGCCACGGAGCAGTGATTATTCCGGGCTGCAGGACTCACAGACAGCAGCACCACGAGCAGTACAGGTATGATAATGGAGTAACGCATCCTGTTATCCTATTCTCATTGAGGGTTGCTCAGAAATGTATGTTTACCGAGCTGAAATGCATCTAACACCCAAGGGACAGATGTGAATCAAGAAATCAATCCTTCAGTTTGTCTCCTATCTCCTATCTCCTGTCTCCAGTCTCCAGTCTCCTATCTCCTGTCTCCAGTCTCCTTTCTCCTGTCTCCAGTCTCCAGTCTCCTATCTCCTGTCTCCTCACAGGATCAATATCAACACCGTGCACTCAATCCTTCAAAAACACAACGGTCACGCCGGTCGATCCTTCATTCCACTCGCCGAGGCGGTAGTCGGCCACGAAGGGAAGATCCTTCAGATAGTCGTGCACGCGTTTGCGCAGCGCGCCCGTGCCCTTGCCGTGAATGATGTCCACGCGTTTGAAGCCGGCGGAGTACGCCTCGTAGAGATAGGTGTCGAGCGCGCGCACGGCGTCGTCGCCATACTGGCCGCGCAGATCGATTTCGTTGCGCGGACGCGATTCGGGCATGGCCGTGGCCACACGTTCACCGCCCTTCTTTTCCTCGACGGCAACGAGTGAGCGCAGTTCCACACGCATCTTCATCATGCCGAAAGCCACGGTCGCATAGCCGTCCTTCGGCCGGTCGAGCACGGTTCCGCGCGACGAGGGATTGTCGCGCATCGCGACGGTGTCGCCCATCTGTATCACACCCGCGCGCTGCGGCGCTGCGGACTTCTCCTGTTTCTGCTGCGGATCGGGCGCCGGTTTTTCGGCTGCGACACGTTCGCGAAATGTCGCAACACGTTCGCGGGCCTGTCGCACGGTTTCCTTTTCGGCCTGCGATTCACGGATGTCGCGCACGGCGCTCTCGATGGCCGCGTTCGCGTCCTCGAGCAGGGTCTCGGCCTCCTCGAGCGCGGCCTGTTTCACGCGCCGCGCCTCGGCCTTGAGCGAGGCGACTTTGTCCTGATATTCGGTCAGCAGGGCCTCGTACTTCTGTTCGGCGCTGCGTGCCGCGCGAAGATGCTCGTGGAGTTCCTGCGACTTCTTCTCGACCGCGCCGAGCAGATGCTCGAGCGCGTCGCCGCGCGTGCCGAGCAGTTCACGCGCGCGTTCGATGATACGCGGCTCCATGCCGTGCCGCCTCGTGATCTCGAACGCGTAGCTCGAGCCGGGCAGTCCGGCATGAAAGCGGTACGTCGGTTCAAGCGACTGCATGTCGAATTCCATCGCGCCGTTCACCATGCGCGGATGTTCATGCGCGAAGGCCTTGAGCATGCCGTGATGCGTGGTCGCGATCACATGTGCGCCGCGCGCGGTGAGCGCCTCGAGTATGGCCGCGCCAAGCGCGCTTCCCTCGGCGGGATCGGTGCCCGTGCCTATTTCGTCGATGAGCACGAGACTGCGCGCGTCGGCCGCCGCGGTGATGGCCGCAAGACGCCGCACATGCGAGCTGAACGTGCTGAGGTCGTTCTCCACCGACTGTTCGTCGCCGATGTCCACATACACGCCGGAATACACCGGGAAGGCGCTGGTCTCGTCGCAGGGCACGGGAATGCCGCACTGCACCATCAGCGCAAACAGTCCCACGGCCTTCATCGCGACACTTTTGCCGCCCGCGTTCGGTCCGGTGATCAGCAGTGTCGTGGCCTCGTGGCCGAGTTCGAGATCGAGCGGCACAACGGCGTCGTGTTTTTTGTGCAGCATGAGAATGGGATGGCGTCCGCGGCTCACGACCAGTGGACCGCCGGGCGACACGCTCGGGAAGGACGCCTGCACTGCGATGGCATACCGCGCGCGCGCATTGATCGCGTCGAGCTGCCCGAAAATCACGAGCGCGTCGAGCATCGGCGACGACTGCGGACGAAGCCGGTCGGTGAGTTCGGTGAGTATCTTCGCCACCTCACGCTGCTCGGCGAACTGCAGGTCGCGTATCTCGTTGTTGAGATCGAGTGTTTCGGTCGGTTCGATATAGACGGTCTGCCCCGTCGCCGATGTGCTGTGGATGAAGCCCTGCACCTGGCGCTTGTGTTCAAGCTTGACGGGCAGAACCATACGTCCGTCGCGCAGGGTCACAAGCTCTTCCTGCACGAGTTCGTCCTCCGACACGCGCTTGAGTATCACCTCCATGCGGCGTCGAAGTTGTCCCGTCTTGTCGATGATGTCGCGGCGGAGCTGGCGCAGTTCCTTGCTGGCCGTGTCCTTCACGCCCCCCTCCTCGTCGACCACGCGGTCGATGTGGAATTCGAGCACCTTGTCCACCACGAGCTGCGCGGCGAGCGCCGCAAGCATGGGCGCGCGTTCGGCGCGGCGCGTCTGGAAGATGTTCAGCTCGCGGAAGGCGGTGAGCGCCTGCAGGATCTGGCGCAGATCCTGCGAGGGGATGCTGCTGCCCGGAATGCCGGCGCGGTGCAGCGCGGCGCGGCAGTCCTCGATCTCGGCGAGCGGCGGCGGATCGTCGGCGTCGAGCAGCGCGCGGTATTCGCGCACACGCTCGAGTTCGTCGTACACTTCGGCGGGGATGGGTGAGGGTTCGAGCGCGGCCACAGCCTCGCGGCCGTACACCGTGCGGGCACCCGCGGCGATTTTCTGGAGAATGAGATCCAGTTCGAGTTTTGCGGCCGCGTCGCGGTACGGATGTGTGTCCGGCACTACACGCCTCCGAGCAGGCGCCGTATCATGGCCTGCACCGCCGCGCCGTCGGCACGTCCCTTCACGGATTTCATCAGCGGACCCATCACCTTGCCGAAGTCCTTCATATCGGCCGCTCCCGCGGCGGCGATCGCCTCCTTCGCCAAGGATTCGAGTTCCTCGCTCGTGAGCTGCTGCGGCAGGTAACGGACGATCACCTCCAGCTCGGCCTTCTCCTGCTCCGCAAGATCGTGCCTGCCCGCGCTGCTGTACGATTCGATCGCCTCGCGCCGCTTCTTTGCGGCGGCGGTCAGCACGGCCAGTTCATCGTCCTCACCCAGCACGGTGCCGATCTTTTTCTTTTCCACCTCGAGTATCGCCGCGCGTATCGTGCGCAACGTTTCGAGTTCCGTCTTGCGACCGCCTTTTAATGCGGCTTTCATATCGTCGTTTATCTTTTCTGAAAGGGTCATTGGAGGAGCTGGGAGATAGGAGTTCGGATCTGGTAGAAGGATCTAGGAGATAGGAGTTAGGATCTGGTAGAAGGATCTAGGAGATAGGAGTTAGGATCTGGTAGAAGGATCTAGGAGATAGGAGTTAGGGTATAGGAGTGTCTGGAAGGGAGCATTGTCACGCTGAGCTTGTCGAAGCGCGACGGGACTGGGGACTGGGAACTGGGTAATAGGAACTGGGAACTGTGTAATTGGAACTGGGAACTGGGTAATTGGAACTGGGAACTAGGGAGCGGAACAGCCACGCTGTGTCACGCTGAGCTTGTCGAAGCGCGACGGGACTGGGAACTTGGGACTGGGTAGTTGGAACTGGGAACTGGGGACTAGGGACTGTGTTCAACATTCAGCCTTCGACACTACTATCTCCTATCTCCTTCTACCAGATCCTAACTCCTAGATCCTAGCTCCTGCCTCAGCGTTGTCGAGGAAGGATTTGACGGCGTTGGAATACATCTGTGTGATGACGCGGGGGCGTGTGATGGCCGAGCCGACAACGACGGCATGGGCGCCGACGTGCAGTGCGTGGACGGCGTCTTCGGGCGTCCAGATACGGCCTTCCGCGATCACGGGGATGATGAGCGACATCGAGAGTTCGTGAATGAGCTGGAAGTCGGGCGTGCGATAATCCTTCACCACGGTGCCGGGCGTGTAGCCCGAAAGTGTGGTCGCGATAAAGTCGGCTCCGGCCTCGGCGGCCTTGACCCCTTCACGGAACAGCGCAACATCCGCCCAGAGCGGCTGATGGAAACGTTTGCGCGCCTCCTCGAAAAACACGAAGCCGTCCATGCCGTTTGGCCTGCGGCGCTTGGTGGCGTCGATGGCCACGATGTCGGCGCCGGCAGCGAACAGGGCCTCGACGTCGGGGAAATCGGGCGTGATGAGTTCGGCCTGATCGCCGTACTCGCCCTTCGTGTACGCGATGATCGGGAGCGACGTGCGTTTGCGCAGCGCGCCCACGGTCGCGGCGCCCTCGACGCGCAGCGCCGTAGCTCCGCCCTGCTCCGCGGCCTTCGCAAAGGCGAGCATGAGATCGAGCGGCGCGAGCGGATCCGATTCGTCCACGTGCACCGATACGATGAGGCCGTGTGGCAGCAATTCCCGCGCGTCTCTCATGGCAACACTCCACCGAGCAGTTTTCCGCAAAAAAACACAAGCGCCGCGACTCCCGCAAGCACCGGCAGCACACCCGCGGCCGCGCGTGCCGGACCTATGCCGTACACACCCGGCGCGCGCACGAGCAGCGCGGCCGACCAAAGCAGAAAGGCGCCCTCGAGACCGAGAAGAATCCAGAAGGCCGCGGGCTGCAGCATCCACGGGTAGGGATTGGCGGAGAAGAGATACCGCCCGAAAATGCCGAGCTGCACGGGCAGCAGCACCAGCGCCGACAGCGCGGCGGGAAACAGCGCGTATGCCACCAACGGCATCAGCGCGCGGAAACGCGCCTTCGGCAGCGCGCCCTCGGGAAGCAGCAGGCGTAGGACGTACGTGGCGGCCGTCCACAACAGCATGCCGAGCGGGGGTCCGGCGAGGAACACGCCGAGAAAGAGCAGTCCGAAGTGCAGGTCCGTATCCCCCGCCCCGGCGGCCGCCGCGGCGCCGGCGAGGAATAACGGACCCGTAGCTCCGAATATTCCGACCACGTAGTTCTTCTGCTCGCTGCGCGCCACACGCAGGAAGGCCTCGCGCGGACTCTCGATCACGGCCCACAGGGTCGCGAAGAGGTTCAGCGCGGGCACGCGGTCGCGCACGTACGCGCCGCACGCGGCACAGCGGAGCGCAAGCTCCGAATTGTCGGCACCACACACGGCGCAACGCACGGTGTATCCTCCGGTCTCAGCCGCCGCGGCGCATGGTCACTCCGCGCCGTGGCATTTTTTGTACTTCTTGCCGCTGCCGCAGGGACAGGGGTCGTTGCGGTCGGGCACCTTTTCCTTGCGCACGGGCGCGCGGCGTCCGGCCTGCGCCTCGGGGGCTTCGAGCTGGCCGGGCATCGCCTCGCGGTTGCCGCTGTAGCCCATGCCCGTCGTCTCCTGATGCGAGGTCACCAGATCCTGCGCGCGCGGCGCGCTGGGGCGGCGCATCATCGGTTCCTGACTGACGGGATAGAGGCGGAACACCATGCCGAGCACTTCCTGGTTGATCATCGCGGTCATCTGCACAAACAGCTCGAAGGCCTCCTTCTTATACTCGATGAGCGGATCCTTCTGGCCGTACGCGCGCATGTGTATGCCTTCCTTCATGTCGTCCATCTCGCGGAGGTGCTCCTTCCAGCGGATGTCGATCACCTGCAGCATGGCCATGCGCATCAGACTCTGCATCAACTGCGGACCGAGATCCTTCTCCTTGCGCGCGAGGAAATTCGCGGCCTCGGTGCGGATGATCTCCTGCAGTCCCGCCTTGCCGCTCACGTCCAGCTTGTCGCGGTCGAAGGGCAGATCCACCACGAGATTGCGGCGCACTTCCTCGCGGCACTCGTCGAGCGTGCCCTCGTCGTAATGCCTCTCGGCCAGATCCTCGGCGTACTGGTCGAGCATGTCGAGGATCTCGTCCTTGAGGTTCTCGCCGATCAGCGCCTGGCGCCTGCGCGCGTAGATCACGGTGCGCTGCTGGTTCATCACGTTGTCGTACTCGAGCAGCCGCTTGCGGATGCCGAAGTTGTTCTCCTCGACCTTCTTCTGCGCGCGCTCCACCGACTTGGTGATGAGCGAGTGCGAGATCACCTCGCCCTCCTGCACGCCGAAGCGGGTCATGGTTTTCGCGATGCGCTCGGATCCGAAGAGACGCATGAGATCGTCCTCGAGCGAGATAAAAAAGATCGACGCACCCGGATCGCCCTGACGGCCCGAGCGGCCGCGCAACTGGCGGTCGATACGCCGCGCCTCGTGGCGCTCGGTTCCGACGATCAGCAGACCGCCCGCCTCGCGCACGCCCGGACCGAGCTTGATGTCGGTGCCGCGGCCGGCCATGTTGGTGGCGATGGTGACGGCGCCGGGCAGACCCGCGTTGGTCACGATCTCGGCCTCGCGCTGATGCTGTTTGGCATTGAGCACGTTGTGCGGGATGTTCTTGCGCTTGAGCATGCGCGAGATCGTCTCCGACACTTCCACGTTGGTGGTACCCACGAGCACGGGCTGCCGGTTCGCGCGGCGGTCCTCGATCAGATCGATCACCGCGTTGTACTTCTCGCGCTTGGTTTTGTAGACCTGGTCCTCGTCGTCCCTTCTCACGATGGGTTTGTTGGTGGGGATCACCACCACGTCGAGTTTGTAGATCTCATAGAATTCGCCCGCCTCGGTTTCGGCGGTGCCGGTCATGCCCGCGAGTTTTTTATAGAGACGGAAGTAGTTCTGCAGCGTGATGGTGGCGAGGGTCTGCGTGTCGCCTTCCACCTTCACGTTCTCCTTCGCCTCGATGGCCTGATGCAGGCCTTCGGAATAGCGGCGGCCCGGCAGGATACGTCCGGTGAACGTGTCGACGATCATGATCTTGCCGTCCTGGATCACGTACTCGACATCCTTCTCGTAGAGGCAGTAGGCCTTGAGGAGCTGATGCACGGTGTGGATGCGGTCGCTGCGTTCCGCGTAGATCTTCTGCAGGCGGTCGCGTTCGCGCTGGAATTCCTCGGTGCTGAGGCCCTTGCCTTCGAGCATGCTCAGTTCGGTGGCGAGATCGGGCAGCACGAAGAAGTCGCTGTCCTCCTTCGACGGCGCGAGGAACTCGCGTCCCTTTTCCGTGAGGTCGACGGTGTGGTTGTTCTCCTCGATGGCGAAGTAGAGTTCCTCGATGATCTCGGGCATGCGCCGCGCGTTGTCGGAGCGGTAGAAGTTCTCGGTGCGCTGCGTGAGGGCCTTGTATTCCGGCTCGCTGAAGATCTTGAGCAGTTTGCGGTTCTTCGGCAGGCCGCGCTGCGCGCGATACAGCAGCACGCCGGCCTCCTCTGTTTTACCCGCGGCCAGCAGGCGCTCGGCCTCGGCGAGGATTTTTGCAACGAGGGCGTTCTGCGCGTTGACGAGGCGGTCGACACGCGGTTTCATTTCGTCGAACTTGTGATCGGTGTCGCCGATTGGACCCGAGATGATGAGCGGCGTGCGGGCCTCGTCGATGAGCACGGAATCGACCTCGTCCACGATGGCGAAGTGATGCGGCCGCTGCACGAGGTCGATGGGATCGATCACCATGTTGTCGCGCAGGTAGTCGAAGCCGAACTCGTTGTTCGTGCCGTAGGTGATGTCCATGTTGTAGATCTCGCGGCGCTGCTGCGAGTCCATCCAGTTCTGGATGCAACCGACGGTGATGCCGTGGAAGTTGAAGATCGGGCTCATCCACTCGCTGTCGCGTTTGGCGAGGTAGTCGTTGACGGTCACGACATGCACGCCCTTGCCCGCGAGCGCGTTGAGGTACAGCGGGAGCGTGGCGACCAGAGTCTTGCCCTCGCCCGTCGCCATTTCGGCGATCTTGCCCTGATGCAGCACGATGCCGCCCACGAGCTGCACGTCGAAGGGCACCATCTCCCACAGGAGTTTGTGACCGACCACGTCGAACTCGGTGCCCACGAAGCGGCGGCAGGTCTCCTTGACGACGGCGTAGGCCTGTGTCAGGATGTCGTCGAGCGTGTCCTGAATGGTTTCGTGCAGATCCTTGTCGAGTTGTTCGATGCGGTCGTGCAGGGCGCCGCGGTCGAGATCGGCCGAGTCGTCGCTCTGCAACTGCGCGCGCAGCGCGGCGATTTCCTCCTCGATCTCACGTGTATCCTCGGCGATGCGTGCGCGGAACTCGGCGGTTTTGCCGCGCAGTTCATCGTCGGTGAGGGACTGGTATTCTTCGAAATAGGTATTGATCTCGTCGACGAATGGTTCGATAAGCCGGACGTCGCGATCGGATTTTTTCCCGCCAAACATCTTGGCGATGAAATCGAGCATGGCGAAATTCCTCTAAGAAAAAGAGTGACGCAGGGAACGTGAAAGACGGGGTGTCTGCTGCAGAGGAAACGCTATGCGGATGCGGGCGCGCGAATCGGGCGGCAGGCCAGCGCCGCCTCGCGGAACTCCCGTGCCGGCGCCTCGACCACGGAATAGCGGTCGATATGCGGCTTCGGAGCCGTGTCGTGCGCGGGGCGCGGCGGTATCGCCACATTGTGCGAGCCCGATCGGAGCGGCAAGATGCGGCGCAGCAGTGCTGTCGCCTCCACACCATGACTGGCCTCCTTCAACACGAGCAATCCGGTCACTGCCAGCGGCTCGCCCTGATGGGCGGCGCTGCAGAGAAGGGACAGTATGAAGAAGAGATTCGTCATGAGGATCGATGCCGTTTACCGTAATTGTGGAAAATACTGCTCATTGCGGTTGGAACAAAACGTGTCACTGTGTCACCGTGTCACAAAGCACAGGAGGAACGGAGGAAACGGAGGTTTTATAAACGCGTGTTGCCTCTCTGCCGTTACGCCACGTGCCGTTCCCGCGGGCCGCGCTGTCGGTACGTGTTACGTGGATACGTGTTACGTGTCACCGTATCACAAAAGCACAGGAGGAACGGAGGAAACGGAGGTTTTATAAACACGTGTTGCCTCTCTGCCGTTACGCCACGTGCCGTTCCCGCGGGCCGCGCTGTCGGTACGTGTTACGTGGATACGTGTTACGTGTCACTGTGTCACTGTGTCACAGCACAGGAGGAACGGAGGAAACGGAGGTTTTATAAACGCGTGTTGCCGATGTGCCGTTGCGCCACGTGCCGTTCCCGCGGGCCGCGCTGTAGGTACGTGTTACGTGGATACGTGTTACGTGTCACTGTGTCACTGTGTCACTGTGTCACAGCACAGGAGGAACGGAGGAAACGGAGGTTTTATAAACGCGTGTTGCCGCTCTGTCGTTGCACCACGTGCCGTTCCCGCGGGCCGCGCTGTCGGTACGTGTTACGTGGATACGTGTTACGTGTCACCGTGTCACAGCACAGGAGGAACGGAAACGGCGTACACGCGGTACTGCCCGGCATGCTCGAGGACTGTCGGGCCGAGGCCTAGCGCAGCACTATAAAAGGGATGCTCTTCGACCCCGATTCGGTCTGCAAAACCAACCGGTACGATCCGCCGGAATACTCGTGTGTTGAAAACACGAAACTGCGGTGCGATTGCGCCAACTCGCCGTTGTATAGAACAGCGACCTCCCGCCCGAGCAGGTCATGCACCGACACACGGACGTGATCCCCGGTGTTGGTTGTCATGGTGATCCGCGCTGAGCCGTACACCACACTCGGCGAGATTTCTATTTGGCTGTCAGTTGGACTTGGCGAAGTTTCATCCGCGGTCGAGACACGCCCATCACCCGCGACATGTGTGTAATAGACATCCCAGTCATTTTTTCCTTTATGCCCATCACCCCACAGGACATGTGCTCCTCCGTTCGCGTCCGACACAGCAAATACGGGTTCCTGGTCTCCTTCAACATCACACAAGGGGCGGGCTTCTGCGCCCCATAACTTCCTCCCATTTCCGTCGAGCCGCTGCATGTAGATGTCGGATTCGTACACAACAGAATCTTTTCGTGCGTATCCGGTGTACCAGAGAACAATGACACCGCCTTCATTGTCTCGCACCAACTGCGGCCGTCCGTTCCACAGACCCATCCACCCGGACGCGAGCTGAATTCCACCCGCTCCCCAAAGGTTCCGCCCTTCTTCATCAATCCGTTGTACGCGCAAATACGATTGTTGAATGGGATCGTCGATGGTACCGGTGTACTCGTACCACGCGATGAAATGGCCGCCTGCGTCGTCGGGAAGCATCACGGCCTGATGGTTGATGTAGGACGACTGATATAGTAGCACTCCTGCGGTGTCCCATAGACGGCTCCCCGCGGGCGAAAATTTCTGAACACGAAGCCGATTCCGGTGAGGCTCCTCTGTCGCAAGCACCACGATGTTTCCCAGGCCGTCAACGCTCATACTCTCGCCGAAGGTCTCCACCCAACGACACATAAGGCGGCCAGTCGGAAACCAATGTATGCCGTCGGAACTGACACGCTGTATCCATGTGTCCGGTTGAATCCATTCGGTCCCGCCGCCGGGTGGGTTCTGGTCGAAGTACATGATGTAAACACCACCGTGCCCGTCCGGCGCCATCGAGAGCACATAGGTTCCATTCCCCTTTGTCTTCGTAGGGACCGGGAAACCGTCTGATCCCCATCCACGTGTACCACCCGCATCGATGCGATCAACAGTCAATCCCGCTCTCGTCTTTGCCGTAAAAATCCCGTCGCGGCCGTCGTTGCAGGCCGCGAACCAAATATTTTGGGGCAATATACCCTGAAATGAACGCTCGAGGCTCCAGATCCGTGCACCCCATGAATCGAATCGCTCCGCGTGCCAGACACTATCTCCGCGGTGCGCGAAGGCACCGACAAAGTCCTGCCCTGTGGCCACAGCGATAAACGAAATCCCTGATGCTGCTCGTGGTTGGACGTCCTCGGTCAATTCCACACCACCCAGCGGCAGTTGAAACATCCCGTCCGACCGGACGCGTTGCATATACATGACGTCTCGAACAAGAAACGAGGTATCACTATCCGCCTTCTGGTCGTTCCAAAAAAGAAGACACGACCCGTCAGCGTATCCGAGTATTGGTCGGTTGAACCAGTTCGTTCTGTCGATAGATTGTTTCCCCGGTCCGACACTCACTGGTATTCCACATTTGGCTGATGCCTCGTCCTGCGCGCTCAATTCTCCAGCGGCCCCAACAATGCAGAAAAATGCGATCCAGATGCTTCCAATCACTCTACGTGTGGACATCACCTGCCTCCTCATGAATGTGCGTTTGATGGATGAATGCCGTGTCATCTCTACCTCGTCTCTCGTTCCCAACCACGACGTGCCTGAGAGTGAAGCTGCCCTTTCACGTCTTAGAATACATAGCTGACAATTCTTTCGCAACCATCCTGACAACGATGTTGTACCTGCCTCCCGTCTCCTCACTCACATCGAATAGATCGATCTACCAACTACCATCTACCACCTACCACCTACCCAGCTACCAACCTCACCCCCAACAACACCAACCCAATCACCATCAACGTGCCGAAGAAACGAAACGTATACCTCGTCCAGTGCTCGGGGAGGAAAGTGTCAAACGCATACCCCTTCTCGGCGCCGTATCGGACGGCCATGGTGGTAAGCGGACATGTCCTGCCGTTGCCGAGGAAGACAACCGACTCCCCCGCCAGCAGCCCAAGCGAGATCCACAGCCAGATGCCGCTGTAGCCCGTGATGCCCGCCACAAGCAGAACAACGATGGCCGCCACCATCACGATATATATCGCGGTGTGTATAAATCTGACGAGTGCCAGTGCCTGAGGATTTGTCATGCGTATGATCCACATCGAATTCAGTAATGCGTTGGAAGAAGTCACATATCACTTTGCGATAAAACCATTTTGCCACTCTACCACCTTGCCCTTTCCTCGTTCCCCCGTTCCGTCGCCCCTCGTCCGCCAGCGGCGGATCGGGTTGACACAGCTTTGCGGTGACACGTATCCACGTAACACGTTCCTACAGCGGCCGAGCCCGCGGGAACGGCACATGGCGCTACAGCATGGCGGCAACGCGCGTTTATAAAACCTCCGCTTCCTCCGTTCCTCCTGTGCTTTGTGACACGTTCCGTCGCCCCTCGTCCGCCAGCGGCGGATCGGGTTGACACAGCTTTGTGGTGACACGTATCCACGTAACACGTTCCTACAGCGGCCGAGCCCGCGGGAACGGCACGTGGCGCTACAGCATGGCGGCAACGCGCGTTTATAAAACCTCCGTTTCCTCCGTTCCTCCTGTGTTTTGTGACACGTTCCGTCGCCCCTCGACAAGCTCGGGGTGACACAGTTTCCTCTTCCCCCTTTTCCACCTTGCTACGATAACCACCCCGCGGCCCTGTCAAATACATCGTCGAAGCACCGGTTCACATCGTCCTCCGCTGCGCCTTGTAGTGGAAAGGGCACAACGTGTGTGTACGGATACGGGAAGTCCAGCACATCCACGGTGCAGGGGATATCGCGCTGGTCGCCCTGCAGGGTGTTGATCACTTCGATGGGCGGCACCACCTCGTCGTTGTGCAGGGCCACCGCGTGAATGCGCGCGCCGCGTTCGCGCAGCCATTGCTCGCGCTGTGCTTTGTGTTTCTGATAGCTGAGGAGCATGCGGAAAACGGGACCGGCGTCATGCGCCTCACTCAGGTAATGCGCGATGCGCGGATCCAGGCGCTCCTCGGCCTCGAGTCGTACGGTGTAATAGGAATACAGCGCGATGGTTGCGTCGCTGTCGAGGATAAAACGCGAATTGGGCGCCATGCGGTCGAGCGTTGATCCGCCGCAAAAGAGAAAGGCGCGGCTGGCGTCGAAGTGTTTCCCCGGATTCGCGAGCAACAGTATTTCGCTCAGGAAACACCCTATCGAATAGGCGAAGATATCGTAGCGCGCACCGGGCGCTATGTGCAGATGTGTGTCATGTTGGATGTCTTCGATCAGGGAGACGACGTCGTACAAGGTCTGCAAGCCGGACCAGAGGAGCCGCTGCGGCCGCGTCTCGAGCCGTGTGCTGATGGCCGCGTTGGCGAAGGACGCATTGACGAGCGCGGGAGAGCGGCCACGGCGTAAGGCCGACACCGCGTTCATCGGACGCGGCTCGCCCCATGCGGACGGCGCGCGGTTCATGTGAAACGCCAGCGGGAAAAGAATCACGGTCTTCCCTGTTCGTTCAACAAGCCGGTAGGCCCAGGGCAGATACTTGTCCCATGAGCGTTCGTTGAGTCCGTGAAAGAACAGGATCACGTCCTCGGCGCGCGCGGCTCCTTCCTTGGAGAAGATGGTGTATTCGAATTCCCTGTTCTCGCGTATGTCGATATCGCCGTGGTTCAGCGGATCAGGATACGGAAGCGCGGCATCACTATTCCGGACCTGCGGGTCCTCTGAAAACTCCACCCCATGTTCGCGGCATCGATACGTGGCGGCGCCGGGCAGCAGATCCCACGCCGTCGAGGTGAAGCGCGAGCGGTGTATCGTGATATCCGATCCGGGTATGGACACCGTCGCACCGGACTGTGCGAAAGATGTTTGAAGGAGACTATGGATGGTGTGGTAGGTCATGAATCACAGATCGAGTACCGCTCCCGAGAGTTTCATCCATGCATCACCGTGAATCATGGAATAAAAATACCCTGAAAATTGAAAACTGCAATTTCAATTTTCAGTGTGCCTTACCAGTCCTGAATCAGTATGAAACTGCTCCACTGTTCCGATGTCCCGGCGCCCATTCCTCAGAAAACGGATTCAGCGACCGGGTCGGTGTCGGGCTCCCATGCCTGCTGCCGCAACGCCATGACGCCGCGACGCTCGTAGTACGAGCGTCGTGCCCAGCACGCCCGCGACCAGCAGTCCCACGTCCTCGTACACACCCATCGTGAGTGCCGCTGTGAAACCGATGAGTGACCACAGCGCGGGGATGATGAGCAAGATTTTTGGAATGTCTCGACCGAGCAGGAGAATACCGAAGGTGAAAATGACCAACGGACAGGGCGCGCCGAAGCTGGGCGCGGCGGGAAATTGGTGTCCTGCCAATGTCCCCAACAGCGGATACAAAAGCAGCGCGTAGAGCACAAGCGCCGCTCCTCCGAGGGAGTATGGGTTGAGCGAGAAACTGTAGCTTCCGGGCCTCCGCCAGGCGACGTACAGGAGTAGGAGTCCCTCGGCGATGAATGCGCCTCCGAACAGAGACGCCGCGGGGTTGACCGGCGCAAAGAAGGTGATGTGATACACCAGGCCCGACCACAGCCACAACAGCCCGAGGCACAGCGGAACGAGAAACTGCCTGCGCCCGCCACCCCGCAGCGCCACCCCCAGGGCCACGACTGCCAGCGCGTACAACACGAGCTGCATCGGCCAGATTGTATCGTTATAGGCCGTAAAAACGGCGAAAAACTGTTCCGGGGTGAATGGAAGCTGCATCGCGCACCAGAGTTGTTGCCACAAATATAGCGGTACAGGAGCAAGTACTCCATTATTTTTTGTTGCCGGAATGTGAAAAACATAGTATGGTGACACGCGATACAACTCTTGTGACCGAACTTGCGAAGTGCGGAAACACGATTGAGAGTATGTGAACGAACTTGAAGAGATCGGTGACACGATTTTTCATGACCGGAACGAACTCGCAGAGTGTTGTAACCGAAGTTGCAGAACCCGGTGACTGAACTCACACCACGCGAACACCACAAATATGTACTGAAGCGAACTCGCAGAGTACGGTAACAAAGTCGCAGAGACCGGTGACAAAGTCGCGGAGTAGTGTTACCGAAGTCACAATGTATGTGACGCCCTTGTACACTATGGTGCCGAACTCGCAGACTACGGAAGCGGTGTTTACAGGTCCTGTAACGAAGTCGCAGAGTCTGCGCACCGAAGTCACAAACACCGGTTCCACAATTGAGACTCCTGTGACAGAACTCACAAAGTGCGGAAACACGTGTGAGAGTACTCGCAACGAACCTGCACATATAGGCACCGAACTCGCGAAGTACTTTTTGTCCGCTGCAAACTCCTTTTTCGCGGAATGGAAGCACCGTTTGTCAGCCGCGAAGTACGTTTCACGGGCTGCGAAGAGCGTTTTGTCAGAGTGAAACTGCCGGCTGTCGGCGTAGAATTACCGTTTGTCGACCGCGAAGAGTGTTTCACGAACTTCGAAGAGCGTTTCGTCAGAGTGAAGGTGTTGGTTGCCGGCTTAGAAGATCCATTTGACGGCCGCGAAGAGTGTTTCACGAACTTCGAAGAGCGTATCGTCAGAGTGAAGGTGCTGGTTATCCAGCGCGGGACTCAGTTCGTCCGACGCAGACTCCGTTTTCCGCGCTTGGGTGTTCGTATTGTCGGATTTGGGTGGTGTTTTGTGCGAGTCAGGCAGCGATTTGTCCGGCTGGTACTACCGTTCGTCCGACGGTACGAGCATTTTCCTACAATAGCAGTGTGTGTTATTGGAATTGGTGGATGTGCGATGCGGATGGGAATGCCGAGCGTCCGACTCGAACACCGCTTTCGACATCTTGCATCGTGTGTTGCCGGATTCGAGCGGTGTGCTGACCTGTGGTACTGTTGTTTGTCGGTTGCGAACAGTGTATACAAACGCTAGATATCTGTGTTGTAGAAGAAAAAAAGAGAAATATCCAGTGCAGAGCTCGATTGCCGGGAAATGGCGCAAGCCGTACTCCCCTCTAGCGCTTGAAAACCGATTATCGTTCCTGTTTCACGGCATAATACCGTATTTCCCGGCTGATTGTACACGCTTGACTCTTTTGCCTCATTGGCAATATCAGCTGAGCATTTCCTCACAACCGGGCGAGAACAAGTATTTTTTTGTTCTTTTTTACAATCGTGTGTACATCATTGGATCCAGGATACGGAATTTCTCCACTTACCCATTGTACTAGATTCTTGAACCTAAGGATGGATTTCTACGCTGATGAATTTTCTCACTCGCGAAATCGAGGAGAATGGTGTAGGTTTGTGTCGGTACGGAACGTCTGAAGGAAGCAACAGGTTGAAAAAACACGTCCAGATTGTTTTGGTCCTGCTATTTCTGCTCCCGGGCAGGGCTTTCCCGCAGTATGCGGTGGGAGATCATTGGTATGATAATCCCTTGGGATTTGAGCCGCTGAAGCTCCATACGTCCATGGGATTTATAGTGCCCGCCGGTGTTGTCGGCATTTGCCTGCTGGTGACCGAAAACAATCCCGCACTTTCACAGAGACTTGAAGTGTTTAATGAATTGGGATGCTCGTGGGGATATAAATATCCCGGCACTTTCCTTTTTAAAAACAGTACGGGATTAAATTATTTATTACGTGATTTTATGTCAATGGGATTAGAGTTTAATGTTTTATATCCCACCGACAATTTCAACAGGACGCTGGGACTATCCGTTATTCCCTTTGCACGTTTCTATTTTCTCAACAACGATCGGATGACGTTGTTTTTTGAATCCGGAGGGGGTCTGTCATACTTTTTTAACGAATTTCCACAGCCGACGGACCGGGATGCACGAGTAGGAACCACAGTAAATGGTATGACCAAATATGGAATTGGTACAGAGATCCGGGCGTGTGACAGCTATTCAATTTTATTCGGGCTGAGACATGTTCATGTTTCAAATGGGAATACAAGCGGTGTGGAAAGGAATCCATCACATGACAGCAATGGATTCTATATTGGATTAGCAAAAAAGTTTCCGTAAGACGCAGGGCGCGGCTGGTGCGCAAAGAAAAAAGCACACAGGAGGAACGGAGGAAACGGAGGTTTTTTCTTGCGGCCTTCGGCCGCTCTCCCGCTACCCCGCTGTCGCACGATAGGGTGGTGCGCGTAGAAAAAAGCACACAGGAGGAACGGAGGAAACGGAGGCTTTTTCCTGCGGCCTTCGGCCGCTCTCCCGCTACCCCGCTGTCGCACGATAGGGTGGTGCGCGTAGAAAAAAGCACACAGGAGGAACGGAGGCAACGGAGGTTTTTTCCTGCGGCCTTCGGCCGCTCTCCCGCTGTTCCGCTGTCCCGCTGTCCCGCTGTCCCGTCGCGCTTCGACTCCGCTCAGCGAGACACTATTTCGCTGTCCCGCTCTCCCGCTGTCCCGCTCTCCCGCTGTCCCGCTGTCCCGCTCTCCCGTCGCGCTTCGACTCCGCTCAGCGAGACACCATTTCGTTGTCCCGCTGTCCCGCTGTCCCGCTCCCGCTGTCCGGTCGATGTGCGATTGCCGTGGCAGTGGCGTATCTTCTGATCCAGTCCGCACACGGCTGTTTCTTCCACACAGAAAGGATGTAACACCCTGAATCCATATTGCTCGTTTATCACGCACATACACGGCGTGTGTATCATTGCTGCGATCTGCGCGGCCATTTGTCTGTTGGCGCCGGACGCGGAGGCGCAGTCGCCCTACTGCCTCGGAGGCGCCACATCGTGCAATGAACACATCGCGCGGGTGGAATTTGTGGGCATCGATAAAAGCAGCGGCTGCGGCAACGCCATGGGGTACTCGAATTACTCGATTTCGGTACCGCCGGGCACCGTGGCGGTCGGGCAGTCGTATGGCGTGACGGTCACGAACGGTGCCGCTTTCGCCGCGGATTCCGTGTACATGTGGATTGACTGGGACCAGGACACGACACTTGGGAATACATCGTCCGAGGTGTACCGGCTCGCGACCGCGGATGGCGGTGCTACATTTACGACAACGATCAGCCCGCCTTCTGGTATCGCCAACGGTCCGCGGCGGGTGCGCTTCCGCCTCAACAACAGCGGAATCCGGCCGTACTGCTTCCTGCCCTGCGGTACGATCAGTGCGCCCGGCGAGGTCGAGGACTACACCGTCACGGTCACGGGCGGACGGACAATCTCGGTGACCGGTGTTCTATCGCGGCAATGCACGGGGACGACGTTCCCGATCGATTTCAGCATCAACGGCACGTACCAATCCGGCAATATCTTCACCGCGCAGGTGTCGTCCGCTTCGGGCAGCTTCGCCGCGCCTGTTGCGATCGGTTCGCTGATCGGCACCTCAGGCGGCACAATCAACGCGATGCTCTCGGGCGCGACGGTGCACGGCACAGGGTACCGCGTGCGCATCGTCGCCAGCAATCCGCCCACGGTGGGTGTGGAAAATGACAGCGACATCACGGTGTGGAACGGCTTCCCGTATGTGCTGACGTGGACCGGCACCGCCGACAGTGTCTGGACGAATCCCTCGAATTGGGACAATCCGTGCGCCATCCCGACGCCGGGAGACACCGTCTACATCCCCGCCGGCACACGGCAGCCGGACCTGGTGCCTGCGATCAGTCTCACCAAGCTCCGCCTCGACAATGCCGCGGGCATCAGTCTCAGCGGCTCCATGATAATCACACACGCCCTCGAACTCGCGGACGGCTGCATCACGCTGGGGGGCGCCAACCTCGCCTTGACGGCCACCGCCGCCATCACCGCGGCCGGCAGCAACGCGTTCGTGATCACGAACGGCGCGGGGGAGCTGCGTCAGGCGGGTCTGGGCGCGGGTCTGCGCAGCGGACCGGTTCTGTTCCCCGTCGGGACACGCGCCGGCTCGTACACGCCCGCCTGGATCGAGAACCGCGGCAGCGCCGACGAATATCGGATACGTCTATCCGATTCCGCGCGTACGCACGGCGCGACGGGATTCGGTGTGGACAGCAATGCCGTGAACCGGACCTGGCACGTGACCGAGGCCTTCGTCGGCGGGAGCGACGTGACGCTGCGACTGCAGTGGAACGCGCAGGATGAGCTTCCGGGCTTCCACCCCCTGTCGTGTTTTGTCGCACGATTCGACGGGAACGGCTGGGTGCCGCAGCGCGCACCCACACCCGCCACAGGCACGGGTCCATTCGAGGTGTCCGCATCAGGCATCACCGCATTCTCGCCCTTCGTCGTCGCAGATTCACTCTCGCGCGTGCCGGTTGACCTGCTGGTCTACACGTTGGAGCATGTCGGAGGAACGGTTCGTATGTTCTGGCGTACGGCGAACGAACGCGACAACGCCGGCTTCATCGTTGAAAGACGCTCACGGGACGAGTCGCGATGGACCGACATCGGCTACATCGCCGCAGGCAGAGCCGCCGGAGACACGTACACATTTACCGATGACCGCGCGGAGCCGGGTGCGTGGGAGTACCGCCTGGTGCAGATGGACCACGACGGAACACGCACGACGTACCGGCCGCTCTCCGTCCTTATCACAGCGGTGCCTGGTGCGCTGGAACTCGCGCAGAACCATCCGAATCCTGCGGCGACCACGACGACGTTCGGCTTCCATCTGCCCGCCGAGCGGCAGACGCGTTTCCTCGTCACGGACCTCCTCGGTCGCATCGTGGGCATCGTCGTCGATAAAACGCTTGCGGCGGGTCGACACGCGGTCACGTTCGACGTCACACAGCTTCCCGCGGGAGTGTATCGCTGCACACTTACGACCGGTGACGCGACCGTCTCGCGGTTGATGACGGTCATGCGGCGCTGAACGGAGCGCAGGGAATCGGGGCGTCCGGTCGTCTGATCGCGGCGCTGTACGCGTAGGGCGACCGCCGGTCGCCCCTGCGGATGAGATCCCTGGGTTACGCATGCGCCGAATACAACGCAGGGAATCGGGTCGGCGGGTTTTATATATTCCAATCGTCTGATCGTCTGATTCAGTGCCGTCGCGCCTCGACTCCGCTCGGCGTGACACTGCTTCGTTGTCGCGCTCCCAACTCCCTACTCCCTACTCCAAACTATCCGCCCACAACACCTGCACGCTGCATTCGGGCAAGGAGGGATCGGACGTTCAGGTTTTCACGTTCGAAGGGCACGGCGCCGGCTTCGAGGAGGTAGAGACGACCGTAGGTGGCGGGACGCGCGGGATCAAAATCGTCGGAGGTGGCGGCGACGGTGACCCACTCGGGATGCTCGGGCATGTCGATGTCGTAATAGCCCGCGCTGAAAGGAATGGAGATGGCGTCGCGCGGAAACATCTGCCGCGGCACGGTGCAGGTCACCATGTACACTCCCCCGCTTTCCTTCTCCACTTTCGCCTTGACAAGACGCGACACGGGCCGGCGGCTGTCCTTCTCTTTTTCCGCCGGGGCGGACACCATAACCACGGGAGGCATCTTTGCTCCGTCGCCCAGAAGTACGGTGATGCGCAGCAGCGTATTCTCATCCGGTACACGCGTTTTTCCCGTGCCCTCGAGTTTTTTCTGCAGGGACGGATCAAAACACAGGACCATGCGGTCGCTGTGCTCCGGATCCGCCCCGCTGAGCAGGCGGTCGTCCAGCACGCGAAAGGTCAGATACAAGTGACTCGTATCGTACACCGCGGAGGAAAAAAGTGCGCAGTCGTCGGGTCCGGACCAGCTTGAAGATCCTTTCACCAAAGACCGGTACGTGGTGTCAGCAATGGGGATAGCGTCGTCCGACGAAATTTTTGTTCCAACAGGATAGACGGGCAGCGCGGTGGCCTCGTGTTTCAGCAGCACCTTGCCGTCGCTGACCCGGTAATACGATTCGCTGCTGCGGTGTGTGCGGAAATCGGTGTGCTGTTCGAATCCGACACTCGCACCGCCGGAGCGCACACGACTCGTTTCCCAATAATCGGCCTGCCGGAAGACTCCGCCCCGCGCGGTGTACCCGGTGATCTCCCAATTGTACTCGCCGCGTTTCCGTGTGATATGACACACTCCCTCGTCGATGGAAAAGCCCACTTCGATGGGTTCGGAGATGTAGGTGCGCGCCAGTGTGCGCACGGGCCTGAAGTCTTTCCCTTCCGCAAGCAAGATGGCCACGCCCAATTCGCGCCGCGGCGCGTCGTCGGCCTTGTACGACAGCACCACGTCCGGCAGCGAATCGGAAGAGATGTCGCCGATGTCGTAGCCATAGACCTTGCACTTCGGCGGCAATTTCGATATGATGGCGCGCGCCTGTTCCTCGGTAAACACCGCGCGCAGGCGCACGGCAAACGCCGCGTATTCGAGACTGTCGGCAGCCGGAGCCGCATCCGCCCGCGGCACACACAGCATCCCACACAGAAACACCGCCGCCATGAATCCCGTCCAACGATTATCCCGCCTCGCACACATCCTGCCCGCGGCCGCGCTGCTCCTGATCATTACAACAGAGGTGTCCACACAGACGCGGGACGAGGCGGCGGAACGGCTGCGCGCCGCGGTGCAGCGCGAGCTGGCTTCGCCGCTGTTCACACGGGCGCTGGCAGCGGTGGAGATAGTGGACATGGAGTCGGGTTCGGTTTTGTTTTCGCGGAATACGGATTTGTTGCTGCGTCCGGCCTCGAACACCAAGCTGTTCACCACGGCGGCCGCACTGCTTGGGCTGCCGCGCGACTTCGCCTTCGAAACGGCCGCGTATATCGACAGCAGCGCTGGGGGCGGAGCCACGCTGTGGATCCGGGCTTCCGGCGATCCGCTGCTGCGCAGTGAAGATATTCAAAAATTGGCGGACTTGATACGCTCCGCGGGTGTGACACGTCTCGCGGCCCTCGCACTCGACGGCTCGGCGCTCGACACGCTGTCCTACGGTCCGGGTTGGATGTGGGACGATCTGCCCTCGGTGTCGGCGCCCGTGCTCAGCGCTTTTGCGAGCAACGGGGGTGTGCGCCGCCTCGCGCTCGCCGCACCCGCAAAGGACGGCGAACCCGTCTCCGTGACGGACGTCGATCCCTGCGTGTTGGGTGTGATACGGAGCAGTGCGCGCAGCGGCGCGCGCGATCGCTTCGAGATCGGCGGCGATCCGCTCGGCACCACAATCGTGATACACGGCACCGTGCAGAGAGGCACGACGGAACACGAGGACGTGGCCGACAGGCAGCCCGAACAGACCTTCGTCTGCCGCCTCCGCGCGGCGCTGAAGCGCGCGGGTGTGGAACTGCACGACGGCGGCGCGGTGCAGCGCGGGATGGTGCCCGCGCGCGCGTCGCGTGTCGGCGCGGTGACACACCGCCTGGACGAGGCCGTCGCGCAGTGTAATGTCGAGAGCGACAACCTCGCGGCCGAGCTGCTGTTGAAGCACGTTGGTGCGGTGAAACGGGGCGGCGCCGGATCAACCGCCGCGGGCATCGAGGCAGGCCGCGCGCTGTGGGCGGGTATGGGTGTGGATACCGCGGCCGTGCGCCTCGTGGACGGCTCGGGCATGTCGTTTTACAATCTGGTCTCGGCCGCGTCGATAGGCGCGCTGCTGCGCGGCATGTACCGCAGTCCGCAGCGCGACAGGTACGTGGCGTCACTCGCGGTGATGGGCACAAGCGGCACTCTGGCGCGGCGGCTTGTCAACGCCGAGGGCGCGCGCCATGTGCGCGGGAAAACCGGGACGGTGAGCGGAGTGAGTGCGCTGTCCGTGTACGTGCTCCCCCCGTCGGGCAGGCCGCTCTCCGTCGTCATGTTGATGCAGAATTTTGCAGGCGGTCACACGCCGTACCGGGCGGTGCAGGACTCGATAGTCCTGCACTGCCTGGCGTACGCCGTCAGACGGTCTCGATGAGTGTTTTATACTCGGTCTTGCCGTCTTTCACAAAATCGTTCACGATGCGGTTGATAAGCTGATCCGTCACATCATCCGAATCGTCTTCCAGCGCGTCGAATTCCTCGACGGATTTACAAATGTAGACTTCGCTGAACTGGTTCGGTTTGCCCTTGACTTCGAAGACCGAGTAGTCCTTTCCGCGTTCGAGCGTGAGGTAGTTCTTCAGCGCGCTGACGGTCTCGAGGTACTCTTCCCGGGCCTGGGGCTTTACGGCGTATGTGATCGAAAAAATCACGCGTGGCATTGTTGCTCCGGTCCTGGTTACTGTGTGATTGTTGTGTAGTTCGTGTTCATTCTGATGTTTCGGCGAACGCCGCGTCCCCGTGAAGGAACGCGGCTGTGTTCCGCCTGCGTATTAATTGCGTCGGGGCTTGCGGCCGCCGCGGTCGCCGCCGCGGTCGCGATCACGGTCGCGGTCGCCGCGGGGCGGACGCGAATCGCTTTCGGTTTCCTCGGGCATGCCTTCGGGGCGCGGGAGCAGGGCCTTGCGGCTCAGACTCATCTTGCCGTTGTCCTCGAACTTGAGAAGCTTCACGGTGACCATGTCGCCCACCTTCAGCACTTCGTCGACCGTCGCGACGCGGCGGTGTTCGAGCTGCGAGATGTGCAGGAGGCCTTCCTTGCCGGGGAGGATTTCGACGAAGGCGCCGAAGTCGGTGATCTTTTTCACCGGTCCGGTGTAGATCTCGCCTTCTTCCGGCAGGGCCGTGATGCGCGAAATCATTTCGACGGCTTTGCGCGAGGCCTCGCCGTCCACCGCCGCGATGATCACGCGGCCGTCGTCGTCGATGTTGATCTCGGCGCCGCTCTCGGCCACGATCTGTTTGATGACCTTGCCGCCCGGTCCGATCACCGCGCCGATCATGTCGACAGGCACGTAAATCGTGGTGAGGCGCGGAGCGTACTTCGAGAGATCCTCGCGGTGCACGCTGAGCGTTTCCGCCATCTTGTCGAGTATGTGCATGCGGCCTTCACGCGCCTGGTTGAGCGCGTCTTCCATGACCTGCAGCGAGATGCCCTTGATCTTGATGTCCATCTGGAACGACGTGATGCCGTCACGCGTGCCGGCGACCTTGAAGTCCATATCGCCGAGATGATCCTCGTTGCCGAGGATGTCGCTGAGCACGGCCACACGCTCGCCTTCCTTGATGAGACCCATGGCGATGCCCGCCACCGGCTTGCGCAGCGGCACGCCCGCATCCATGAGCGCGAGCGAACCCGAGCACACGGTGGCCATCGACGACGAGCCGTTGGACTCGAGGATGTCGCAGAGCAGGCGGATCGTGTACGGGAATTCCTCGTCCGGAGGCATCATCATTTTCAACGCGCGCTCGGCCAGGTTGCCGTGGCCGATTTCGCGGCGGCTGGTGGAGCCCATGCGGCCAACTTCACCGACGGAGAAATGCGGGAAGTTGTAGTGCAACATGAAACGTTTGAACTCCTTGATGAGTCCGTCGATCATCTGCTCGTCCTGCTTCGTCCCGAGCGTGCACGACATAAGCGCCTGCGTCTCGCCGCGGGTGAAGAGGGCCGAACCGTGCACACGCGGAAGCAGTCCCACTTCGGAGCTGATCGGACGAATGTCGCGGGTACCGCGACCGTCGAGGCGCTTGCCATCGGTGAGGATGGTTTCGCGCATCGCGTTTTTCTCGATCTCCTTCAAGAGCTTCTTCATCGTGCCTTCCTGCTCGGGATACTTCTCGGCAAGTTCGGTCACGACACTTTCGTACACGGCCTTGGTGGCCTCGCTGCGTTCTTCCTTGGCGAGCACAGTGCGGGCGAGTTCGACGAGGCGCGCCTCACCGAGGGCCTTCACGTCCTCAT
The DNA here is from genome assembly GCA_016218045.1 of Ignavibacteriota bacterium. Lineage (NCBI taxonomy): Bacteria > Pseudomonadati > Ignavibacteriota > Ignavibacteriota bacterium. Next base: position 22,158 of record JACRFB010000021.1, on the reverse strand, counting down.
ACATGCCTTCGGGAAGCACGGGCGCTTCCACCGTCTGGCGCGGCTTGCCCGCCTCGGCGGCGAGTTCCACGATGGCGGCGCAGATCTTTTTGATATACGCGTGCCCGAATTCGAGAGCGCCGAGCATATCGGACTCGGAGATCTCTTTCGATTCGCCCTCGACCATGAGGATCGAGTCGGCCGTGCCGGCCATGACGAGTTCGATGTCGGATTCCTTCAAATCGGTTGTTGTCGGGTTGATGAGATACTCGCCGTTGACACGACCGACGCGCACTTCCGCGATCGGACCGTCGAAGGGCGCGCCCGAGAGCATGAGGGCCGCGGAGGCGCCGCAGCACCCGATCACGTCGCCTTCGTTCTCCTGGTCGTGCGAGTACACGTTGCAGACGATCTGCACCTCGTTGCGGAAATCATCCGCAAACATCGGGCGGATCGGCCGGTCAATGAGGCGGGCCGTGAGGATTTCCTTTTCGGAAGGACGGCCCTCGCGCTTGAAGAAGCCACCGGGGATCTTTCCTGCGGCCGAGGTCTTTTCACGGTATTCGACCGAGAGCGGGAAGAAGTCGACCCCCTCGCGCGGCTGATCCGATGCGACCACGGCGGCCAGAACCATCGTCTCGCCATACGTGACCATCACGGCACCGCTCGCCTGTTTGGCGAAGCGCCCGGTCTCGAGCACCAACGTTCTGTTGCCTATTTCAATTTCTTTTCTTGTAATCATGATTTCGATATCCTGCGATGAATCCCTGTGGCGTGAAAGCGACTGTTATTTGCGGAGGTCAAGTTCTTTCACGATGCGGCGATACCGCTCGATGTTCACCTTCTGCAGGTACGCGAGGAGGCGGCGGCGCTTGCCGACCATTTTGAGCAGGCCGCGGCGGCTGTGATGATCTTTTTTGAATTTGTCGAAGTGTCCGGAAAGGCCGTTGATGGTTTCCGTGAGGATCGCGATCTGCACCTCGGGGCGGCCCGAGTCTTTGTCGTTGGCGCCGTGTTTCGTGATGAGTTCGGCGATCCGTTCCTTGCTGAGTGGCATGGTTGATGCTCCTGTGATTAACGGTGTTCTATGGTTTCAGTTGTAAGATGTGTCATGGACCGGACGAGGGCGCGCGCGGTGCGCTCGTCCTCGTGAAGCTGGGCGACCAGCTCGACGGCGGAGGCGAAACGGGCCTCGTCGCGCAGACGCGCAACGAGCCGCACTTCGGCGCTCATGCCGTAGAGGTCGCCATGAAAATCGAAAATATGCACCTCGACGCTCAGGTGTTCCTGATCGGAGACGGTGGGACGGCGTCCGATATTCAACATGCCGCCGCGCTCGACGCCGTCGACCACGACGGTGACGGCGTACACACCGGGCTTCGGGATGAGCTTGCGGCCGGTGTCGGAATGGATGTTCGCGGTCGGGAAACCGAGCGTGCGGCCGAGGCCGTCGCCGCGCCGCACGATTCCTTCGAAGGAATAGGGGCGCCCGAGCAGCGCCGCCGCGCGGGCCGCGTCGCCGTCGAGCAGCGCGGTACGAACCGAGGTGCTGCTCACTTTTACACCGTCCTCGACGAGTTCGGGAACGACGGTGACACCGACGCCCGATGCGACACCCATTGCGCGCAGCGCGTCGAGACGTCCTCCGCGGCCGCGCCCGAAGGCGTGATCCACACCCACAACAACCTCGCGCGCGCCGAGCGCGCCGACGATGATGTCGCGGAAGAATTCGTCGGCCTCGAGCATGGAGAGATCGCGTGTAAACGGCAGCACGATGCAGAGGTCCAGACCGTGTCCGGCAAAGATGCGCAGGCGTTCATCGATGGTGGTGAGCAGGTGGACGGGCGCGTTGTCGGGCCGCAGCACTTCGCGCGGATGCGGATCGAAGGTGAGCAGGACCGAGCGCAGACCGGTGCGCCGCGCTTCGGCGCGCACAGTGTCGATGATGGCCGCGTGTCCGCGGTGCACCCCGTCGAAGGTGCCGAGTGTGAGCACCGAGGGAGTGGCGCCGGCCTCGCGGAGGGAGTTAACGACCCGCATCGACCGCCTCCGTCTGCGCCGGGCGCAGCAGTTCCGCCGCGGCCGAGAGTTGTTCGAGCGTCCACGCATTCTCCACGCGGTACTCCCCTATCGCCTCGCGCCGGAGCGTTTCGAGATAGGCGCCACAGCCGAGTGCCTGGCCCAGATCATGCGCCAGCGAGCGCACGTAGGTGCCCTTCGAACATTCTACCGTGAATGTGACACGCGGCAATTCCACCGCCTCGATTTCGAAACGGTGTATGTGCACGGCGCGCGGTTCACGCGCCACGTCGATGCCCGCGCGGGCAAGCGTGTAGAGCCGGCGGCCGCCCTGCTTCAGCGCCGCGAACATCGGCGGCACCTGCATCTGCGCGCCGACAAATGTCGCTGCGGCGCCGCGGATGGTGGTCTCGTCGATGCCGTCGAGCGGGCGCTCGTCGACGGGCGGCGTGGCCGCGTCGTAACTGGCTGTCACTGCACCCAGCAGCAGCGTGCCGCTGTAGATCTTTTGCTGCGCCTGATAGCCGTCGATGGACTTTGTATGCCTGCCTGAAGCGAGAATGAGCAGTCCGGTGGCAAGAGGATCGAGCGTGCCCGCATGGCCGATCTTACGCACGCGCAACATACCACGCACCTTGCGCACCACGTCGAAGGACGTCCACTCGCGCGGTTTGTCGACGAGCAGCATGCCTCCGTCGTCCGACCGGAAGGCCATGAGGGAGTCCATGTCGCCGTGTGCCGTCACCGGTTCTTTTCTTCCTCGTGGATGCGGCCGAGCAACTGTTCGAGGCGCTCGACGCGGTTCAGCGTTTCGTCGATGTAGAAGCGCAGTTCGGGCGTGAACTTGAGCCGCACCGAGCGGCCGATTTCCATACGAATGGCCTTGTGATGCTCCTCGAAGAAGGCCAGCACCTGTTCGTTCGTCTTGTCGGAATGGTAGTGGCTGATGTAGATCTTCGCGAGTTTCAGATCGGGCGCCATGATGACGTCGGTGACGGTCAGCAGACCGTAGCCCGACGTATCGATATCGCGCTGCAGCATGCCGCCGATCACCTCGCGGATCAGACCCGCCACTCGTTCCGTACGGATAGACATGACCGCTCCGTCTTAGGCCAGGGTTCTCTTCGTTTCGACCCGTTCGTAGGCCTCGATGATGTCGCCGACTTTGATGTCGTTGAATCCGTCGAGACTGATGCCGCACTCGAAGTTTGTGTCCACTTCGCGCACATCTTCCTTGAATCGCTTCAGGGAGCTGATCGAGCCGTTGAACATCGTCATGCCGTCGCGCACGAGGCGGACGCGGTTGTTGCGCGTGATCTTGCCGTCCTGCACGTAACATCCCGCGATGGTGCCGAGGCGCGAGATCTTGAACGTTTCGCGCACCAGCACGGTGGCGAGGATGCGCTCGCTGACCTCGGGCGAGAGCAGGCCTTCGAGGGCCTTCTTCACGTCGTCGATCGCGTCGTAGATGATCTCGTACAGGCGGATGTCGACGTTCTCGGCCTCGGCGAGCTTGCGCGCGTTGAGGTTCGGACGGACGTGGAAGCCGATGATGATCGCGTTCGAGGCCGACGCGAGCAGCACGTCGGATTCGGAGATGGCGCCGACGTTGGCGAGGATGACGCGCACGCGCACCTCGTCGGTCGACAGCCGCTGCAACGAATCGGAGAGCGCTTCAACCGAACCGTCCACATCGCCCTTGACGACGAGCGACAGTTCCTCGACGCCGCCGAGTTTGATCTGGGCCGAGATGTCGTCGAGCGTCTGACGGCGCTGGCTGCGGAATTCGGATTCGCGCTTGATCTGCTGGCGTTCGCTGGCGATGAGGCGCGCCTCGCGGTCGGATTCGACAGCCACAAAAAGATCGCCCGCCTGCGGCATGCCGTTGAAGCCGAGCACCTGCACAGGCGTGGCCGGAGTGGCAATCTGCACCTTCTTGTCGCGCTCGTCCATGAGCGAGCGCACGCGGCCGTATTCATTGCCCGCGACGAAGGCGTCGCCGACACGCAGCGTGCCCTTCTGCACGAGCACCGTGGCCACGATGCCCTTCTTGTCGAGTTTCGATTCGATGACGACACCGCGGGCGAGACGGTCTTCATTCGCCTTGAGATCGAGGATGTCGGCCTCGAGCGTGATACGCTCGAGCAGCATGTCGATGTTGGTGCCCTGTTTGGCCGATATCGGAATCGCGCCGTACTTGCCGCCCCACTCCTCGATGAGCACATTGCGCTCGCTGAGCTGCTGCTTGATGCGGTCGATGTTCGCGTTCGGTTTGTCGATCTTGTTGATGGCGACGATGATGGGCACCTTCGCGGCCAGCGCGTGGCTGATTGCCTCGAGGGTCTGCGGCATGACGCTGTCGTCGGCCGCCACCACCAGCACGACGATGTCGGTGGCCTGGGCGCCGCGGGCGCGCATGGCGGTGAAGGCCTCGTGACCCGGGGTGTCGAGGAAGGTGATCCTGCGGCCCGAATCGAGTTCCACCGTGTAGGCGCCGATGTGCTGCGTGATACCGCCGCTCTCGCCCGCCACCACGTTGGTCTTGCGGATGTAATCGAGCAGCGAGGTCTTGCCGTGATCGACGTGACCCATGATGGTGACGATGGGCGGACGCGTAACGAGCGTCTCCTCCTCGTCCACCAGATCCTCGGTGAGATCCGTTTCGGTGAGTTCGACGGTCTGCACCTCGAAGCCGAATTCGGACGACACGAGTGTGATGGTGTCGAGATCGAGGCGCTGGTTGATCGACGCCATGACACCGAGGCCGATCAGCGACGAGATGATCTCGGGCACACTGACGTTCATGAGGCCGGCGATTTCGCTCACCGTCGCGTACTCGTAGATCTTGAGCACGCGGTTTTCGGTCTCCGCGCGTTCCACTTCGCGGCGCACGTTCTCCTCGCGGCGTGCGCGTTTTTTCTTGCGCACCGACGCGCGCGCCGACGAGGCGCCGTAATCGCCCATCGCGGCGATGGTGCGTTTGATGGCGCCGGCCACTTCCTCGGCGTCGACTTCCTTCGCCTTGCCGCGTTTACCGACGACCTTCTTCGCAACGACCTTTTTCTTGTCGGCGTCGGTGGTCTCCTCGGTGGGCGCGGGCGCGCCGGCGACGATTTTTTTCTTGAGCTTCTTCTTGTGTTTCGGCTTGTCGTCGTCGCCTTCCTTGCCGGCGGCGTCCTTCGACTTCTCGCCGCGCGCCTTGGTTTCGGCGAGCGCCTTGAGGTCGATCATGCCGCGCACCTTGAGTCCCATCTTCGGCACACTGGCCTGGATGGAGACGTCGAGTTCGGGCTTTTTCACCACGACGGGTTCTTCAGGTACATCGGCCGCAACTTCGGTCGCAGCGGTTTCCTCGGCGACGGGAGCCGTTTCGTCAGCGGGCGTCTCGACTGCCTCGGGCACGGTTTCAACAGGTGCCGTGGTGTCGGCCGGCGGCGTGGCTTCCGCGACAGGCGCGGTCTCCGCGACAGGGGGTGCGGGCACGACCTCGGGCATTTCGGCCACGGGAGGCGTCTCCACAACAACCGCCGCGGGGGCTTCCGCGTGCACGGTCTCGACCACCTCGGCCGCGGGCGTGGTCTCCTGTTCCATCACCACCGGTTCCGTCTCGACAGCGGCGGTCTCGGCTTCGACGGGAAGCTCGGCGGAAGGCGCCGCGACTGGCTCGACCTCCGCTGCGGGCGGTTGTACGACCGTGTCGGCCGGCGGAGCGGGCTGTTCCTCGCTCTCGGGCTTCTCGTCCTCGCCCCGGCGCTTCCGGTCCTGCTCGTCGAATTCCCGGCGCTTGCGCGCGTGGCGTTCGGCTTCGGCCTTGTCCTTCTTGTAATGCTTCGAAACGACTTCAAGCATTTCGTCGTCGACGATGGACATGTGATTCTTGACGTCGAACCCCTTCTTCGAGAGAAAGTCGATCAACGTGTCGTGCGAAATGTTGAAATCCTTCGCGACCTTGTAGAGCCGGATTTTATTCTGTTTTTCTGAAACAGCCATGCGTTGCGACGTCCTGCCTAATTCTTCGTGATCCTGCTATTCGGAATCGTCCGATCCTTCTTCGTTGAAGGCGTTTTTCATTTCGACGACGATGTCGTTGAGTTGTTCGATGGTCATGCCGGGAATCTTCGAGAGAAGTTCCGAGACCGGGGCCTGGATCACATCGTTCGCCGTGCGGTAGCCCGCGGTTTTGAAGCGTTCGATGAGTTCGGCGCCGAAATCGTCGACGAATTCGTCGAGTTCGATTTCGTATTCGTCAAGCGCGGTGGTGGCGGGTTCCTCGCCTTCCTTCACGATCTCGATCTTGAAGCCCGTCAGTTCCGACGCGAGGCGGATGTTTTGTCCGTTGCGTCCGATCGCGAGCGAGGCCTGATCGGGATTCACGTGCACCTTCGCCACGCGCGAGATCTTGTCGAGCCGCACTTCGAGCAGCTTGGCCGGCGCGAGGGCGCGCTGTATGAAGAGCTGCGGGTCCTCGGTGAAGTTGATGACGTCGATGTTCTCGTTGTTGAGTTCGCGCACGATCGAGTGGATGCGCACGCCCTTCATGCCGACACATGCGCCGACGGCGTCGATGCGGTCGTCGTGCGACTGCACGGCCACCTTCGCGCGCTCGCCCGGCTCGCGGGCGATCTTGCGGATCGAGATGATGCCGTCGTACACTTCCGGGATCTCGTGTTCAAACAGTTTCTGGAGAAAGAGCTTGTCGGCGCGCGAGACGACAACCACCGGCATGCCGCTGCCCTTGCGCTGCACGTCCTTGATCACGCAACGGATCACGTCGCCCTTGCGGTAGCGTTCCTTGCCGATCTGCTCGCTCTTGGGGAGGAGGAGTTCGGTGCGGTTGTGGTTGATCAGCACGTCGTTCTTGCGCACCTGATACACGTCGCCCACAACGATGTCTCCCACTTTCTCGGAGTACTCGTCGTAGATGAGGTCCTTCTCGATTTCCTTGATGCGCTGGTTCAGGTTCTGCTTCGCGGTGGAAACGAGGCGGCGGCCGAAATCGTCGAGGGGAATGACCTCGACCAGTTCCTCGCCCACATCCAGATCCTCGCCCGACACTTCGCGCGCGGTGGCGACGTCGATTTCAATCGCGGGATTCTCGACCGTTTCGACGATCTGGCGGATGAGGAAGATTTCGATCTCCCCCTTCTCCATGTTCGCGATGATTTCGAAGTTCGCATCGGCGCCGTAGCGCTTGCGCACCATCATGCCGAAAATGTCTTCGACTATGGACGAAAGGCGGTCGCGATCGATGCCTTTCTCGCGAACCATCTGGCTGAACGAATCGACTATATCCGATCTCCGTTCGGCCTCTTTTTCCTTTTTTACTGCCTTGCTGCTCATGGAATCCGGTATTCCTCCGCTTGACGATCGTTGCGTGTCAGACTTTTTTCGATTTCAAACTCGCGCGCACCAGGGCGCTGCGAATATTCGCACATGGTATTTCGAGCGTCCTGCCGCCTTTCGACAGCGAGACAACGCCCTCGTGTTCGCCTTCACAGACGGCCTCGATCGATGTTTCGACCGCGCCGTCGAGATACACCACCTGCATTTCGTACCCCTTGTGGCGGTTGTATTGCCAGGGGAAACGCAGCGTATTGTCGAGACCCGGCGAGGAAACCTCGAGCCGGACGCTCTCGGCCAATTCGGGATGCTCTTCCAGCAGGGGCAGCACAGATTGAGTGATGCGGCTCAGCAGATCGATGGTGATGCCGTCCAGCGTGTCGGCGGCCACCGACAACACCTCGCCGCCCTTTTCCTTCTGCCAGTCCATGGACACGAGCAGGGCGCCGTGTTCGTGAATGATTTTTTCGATTCCTTTTTCGATCTCTTTACGCATCTCGAGGGCCATATAAACAAAAATGCGGGATTGCCCCACATTTACAGAACACCAATATACCCGTCGGATGGGAAAGATGCAATGAAAAATGACGAATTATTGTAAAGAGCCGCTGCAGCGGTGGAAATATCCCCGGGACCGGCTCGAGAAAGCAGGACGCGGAAAACGCAGCGGTTTGGCCCGGGTCCGGCCGGAGTAGTCCCCTGATCCCGGCTCTTAAAGCAATGCGTTCTGGGCTTCCCTGGTCATGTCGCGCGGTCCGAGTACGATGCCGACGCTGGTGAGGAAGTCGTTGGGCGGAATACCGCCGGCAAAAATCCACACATAGTCGTTGTCCAGCGTTTCTGGCCGCCCGTTGATGTCGAGAAGCACGGCTGTTTCGGTGATTTCGACCGGGGCGGACTCGAAGAGCACACGCACCGTCCCGTTATCCATACACTCCTTGATCCTCTGCGTGTTTCTTTCTTTGATGCGCGAAAATGCGTCCTTCCGGTACGAGAGTGTGACCTGATTCCCCTTTTGATGTGCGAGCCCCATGGCCGCCTCGACGGCGGAATCACCTCCGCCGACGATGAGGATGCGCGCATGTGTGTACGCGTCGGCCTCGATGAGACTGTACATCACTTTCGGAAGCTGCTCACCCGGGACGCCGAGTGTGCGCGGCGTACCGCGGCGGCCCAGTGCCAGAACCACGGTGCGCGCGCGGAATTCGCCCTTTATGCTGCGGATGGTAAAGATGCCCGCGTCGTCGCGGTGTATCGTTTCGACACGCTCCTGTGTGCGCACCTCGAGACCCGACTTCGCGGCGACCTCATGCCAGAACGCGAGAAGTTCCTCCTTGCTCAGCTCCAGCTTGCGGAATTTGCCGTGCAGGGGAAATTCGACGGGACTCGTCATCACGAGCTTCTGCCGTGGATACTTGGCAACAGTGCCGCCCAGCTCGTCCTGTTCGAGCGTGACATACGAGAGTTTATTTTCGATGGCGCGGAGAGAGGCCGAGATACCTCCCGGTCCGGCTCCGACAATACACACATCGGCGACGTCCGCACCGCCCGTCCGACCTGTACTCTCGAGCCGACGATGTATGCCGTCGATACAGTCGCGGCCCTGATTCACCGCATTTTTCACAAGGGCGAGACCGCCGAGTTCGCCGATGATATACATACCGGGAACATTGGTCTCGAATTCCTCCGTGAGCTGCGGCATATCGGCGCCGATGCTGGGCGACGCCATGACGATGGTGATGGCGCCGACCGGGCAGGCGTCCGCGCAGAGACTGTGCCCGATACACTTGTGACCGTTTATGATGGCGGCCTTGCCCGCGATCACACCCAGCACATCACCCTCGGGGCAGGCGTCCACACAGGCGCCGCAGCCGATACATTGACTGATATCGATGCGCGGGTGCTGCGCGCGGGGTCCGCTGCTGTGCAGCGCTCCGAGACCGGCTGCCTCTCGCGCCTTGGCCTCCTTGCGTTTCACCACCCGCATATACGGGATGACTGTGGCAAAAACCAAAATCACAAAAACGAGAAAAATGAAGAAGCTTTCCATGACGCAGACCGGGTTGATTGTGAAAGTGGGAATATATAACAGAATTCTGAAGGTAGAAGGTGAAAAATGAAAGATGAAAGATGGATTGTGAAGAGTGGAAGATATATGGTGTGAAGTGGAAGGTGAAAAGTGGAAAGTGGAAGGTGAATTTTGTGAACAGGTCCCGCTCTCCCGCTGTCCCGCTCTCCCGCTGTCCCTCTCTCCCGCTGTCCCTCTCTCCCGCTGTCCCTCTCTCCCGCTGTCCCGCTGTCCCGCTCTCCCGCTGTCCCGCTGTCCCGCTCTTCCGCTATCCCGCTGATGGAAATCCGGTTCAGAGTTCGTATACTGTATGATCGCTTCGCGAATTATTCACGCCACAACACGCCAGACACTATGTCTCCATCCGTGCATCGGATCTGGATCGTTTCCCTTTTTACGCTTGGTATCGTTACAACATCGTGGTACGGATACCAGGGTTTCCGCTACTTCATCACCCCGCAGAGCGAAATCGACGTACTCGAAGCGGATCTCGACTCGAAAATGTCCGAAATCGACGTCGAACTCGAGATGCGCGCGCAAGGACTGAGTTCCTCCGAAAAATCGGAGGCGGAGTTGCTTGCGGAGAAGGAGCGTCTCGGAGCGCAGCTCCGCTATTGGCTCGACTGGCAGGCCGGCGGTCCGATCGGGCACGGTCTTGGCGTGATCGGATCGCTGATGATGACCGTCGGTGTGGCGATGTACTCGACGCGCAAACGGCTGAGGCGCCTGCGCTTCGCGGGCAAGATCCGTCACTGGCTCGAGGCGCACATATTCCTCTGCCTGCTCGGCCCGTCCCTGGTGCTTCTCCACACCACATTCAAGTTCGGCGGACTCGTTTCGATCGCCGCGTGGAGCATGATCTTCGTGGCGCTGAGCGGACTGCTCGGCCGCTACGTGTACACCCAGATTCCGCGCACCATCGAGGGCAACGAGCGCGGCATGGACGAACTTGCCGCCGAGGACGAGGCCCTGCGCGAAGAATTGCAGAACACCTACGGACTCGACGCAGCCACCATGGCCTGGATCGACGGCTTAAACACCATACGCCGGAGTGACACGAGCGTACTCCGCGCATTATTCGCCGTGTTGAGGGACGACTCTACCCGCTGGCTGCGCACACGCGCATTGCGTGCACACCTCCGCGAGCGCGGCGTGGAGCACGACCGCGCAGCCGCCATCATGCGGGTGGCGCGGAAGCGCTCCCTACTCGAGCGGCGCATCGCCTTCCTCGACAGCGCGCGTGAAATCTTCCACTACTGGCACGTCATACATCTGCCCTTTGCGATCATCATGTTCGTGATTCTCGCGATTCACGTGGGTGTCACCGTCTCGCTGGGATACAAGTGGATATTCTGAGAACAGGATGCGCGGATCCGATATAACTCTGCGACCGCTGCCGGCGGTTCTGCTCGCTTTCCTGCTGGCCGGATACGCGCCAACGCTGCATAGCCAGCTCGTTTCACCAGGGAAACTCTCAACCGTTCACGCTGCACTCGACGGAGTGAACGACTGCGCGAAGTGCCATAACTTCGGCGACAAGAGCGTGCGCGTCAACTGCCTCGCCTGTCATGCGGAGATCCGTTCACGTGTGGAGCGCGGACTCGGGTATCACGCCTTCACAAAAAAACTCGAGTGTTCGGCCTGCCACAAGGAACATCACGGACGCGACTTCAAGCTGATCCGTTGGGACCCCGCAAAATTCGATCACCGGCAAGCGGGTTTTGAACTCGTTGGAAAACATGCCGGAAAGGAATGCCGCGCCTGCCACATCCCAAAAAACATTGTGCAGAAGGAGATCCGCGGCAAGAGCGCGGCGGCGAAGCAGCGCACATACCTGGGCCTCGAACCCGCGTGCATCAACTGCCATACCGACGGACACGCCGGACAGCTCGGCAGCGACTGCGCGCGCTGCCACACGCCCGCGGACTGGAAGCAGAACAGCTTCACACATTCCCGCGCACGTTTCCCTCTGCTTGGAAAACATGCCGACGTGGCCTGCACAAAATGCCATCCTCCCCTGCCGGGAGCCACGGGCACGGGCATGGCGGCCATGAAATTACACGGACTCGCCTTCAAAACGTGCGGCGACTGCCACGAAGACAAACACAAGGGGCAGTTCGGGAAGGACTGCGCACAGTGTCACACGCCGGAGAGCTGGAAGTCCGTACGCCTGTCCTCGAACGCGGGGTTCGACCATTCAAAGACTCGCTTCGCGCTGCAAGGCCGGCACGCGTCGCTGGCCTGCGCCAAGTGTCACGTTGGCGGAGATATCGCGAAATACCGCAACAAGGAACTCGGATCGTGCCTGCTGTGCCATGCGGACGCGCATGCCGGGCAATTCGCCCAGGCGCGAGGCGGCACGGAATGTTCACGATGCCATACGGTGGACGGTTTCCACCCCTCGCGCTTCGAGCAGCCGGACCATGCCACCACACGATTCCCCCTCGAAGGCGCACATGCCGCGGTGGCCTGCGACCGTTGTCACACAACGGAGACTCGAGACGGCACACCCGTGCGGCGATTCCGCTGGACCGACCTCGCGTGTACATCCTGTCACAGCGATTATCACGCGGGACAATTCCTGAAACGTCCCGACAAGGGCGCCTGCAACGGCTGCCACAGCACCGCGAGCTGGCACTCGATGGAATTCGATCATGCCGCGACCGACTTCCCCCTGCGCGGCAAACACCTGGCCGTGCCCTGCGACAAGTGCCACGGCAGCGTGGAAATAGGCGGCGCGCAAACACGCCGCTTCACCTTCGACAGCATCACCTGCGCGAGCTGCCACACCGATCCGCACGGCGGACAGTTTGTTGTGAACGGAACCGTGACCTGCGAACGCTGCCACAGCACCGGTGAATGGAAACCGAGCACCTTCGACCACACCCGCGACTCGCGTTTCCAGCTCAACGGGCGCCACGCGGCGCTTGCCTGCTCCGCCTGTCACCGAGCCACTGCCGGTGAATCCGGCGGCATTGTGCGCTACAAACCCATCGATCCGGATTGCGCAACCTGTCATCCGGCATCCGACACAGAGAAAAAAATGCAATGAGGAATACTTTTCCCCTCACCGGCGACACAATAAATGGATATTTTCACTCCATTGCATCCAGAATTACGAGGACCGCCATGACGAGGAAAGGTACGGCACACTTGCGGACATACGCCCTGACGGCGCTGGGGATACTCCTCCTCGGCTCCTTTTTGCTGTCGGTTCGCACGGCGGCGCAGACACCCGCGGGTGCGAGTCCACATCGCAGTTTCGGCATCCCGTGCATGAATTGTCACACCACCGAGTCGTGGAAGACGATCAAAAAATCCGCCGAATTTGATCACAAACTCACCGGCTACGTGCTCAACGGGCGACACGCGTCCGTGCCCTGCGCCTCGTGCCATGGTGCCGTGTCATTCAAGGATCTGAAAAAGGACTGCCTGTCCTGCCACAAGGATTTCCACAAGGGCGAGTTCGGCAACCGCTGCCGCGACTGTCACACGCCTGCCGGATGGCGCGCGCCGAACGAGCAGGTGGCCAAACATCAGCTCACACGTTTCCCCCTGCTCGGCGCGCATGCCGCGGCCGACTGTGCTGCGTGTCATGCGACACAGCAGACACGCGAGTACGCGGGGACACCCACCGATTGTTATGAATGCCACAAGGCCGAGTACGCGGCCGTGGGTGAACCCGATCACGCCAAGAACAATTTCGACCATCAGTGCGCGCGCTGCCACGATGCCGCGGCAGGGTCATGGAGCGGCAGTTTCACCCATCCGCCCGTGCCCTTCATGAGCACACCCGCGCATCTGCGGCTCGCCTGCGGCCAGTGTCACACCTCCGGGTATCGGAACACACCCACCGACTGCTACGGCTGTCACCAGCGCGACTACGCATCGGTAAAACAGCCCGATCACGCTGCGGGCAGTTTCGACCGGAACTGCACCGTGTGCCATGATCCGGTGCACTGGAAACCAGCGCGTTTCGACCACAACAAAAGCGGCTTCCCCCTGCAGGGCGCGCATGCCGCAACACCCTGCGCACAGTGCCACACGAGCGGCTACGGCAAGCTGCCGAAGGACTGCTGGAGCTGCCATCAGAACGACTACCGCGGCACGACCTTCCCGAATCACGCGCAGGGGCAGTTCTCGCAGCAGTGCACCGACTGCCACACACTCACCGCGTGGAAGCCGGCCGCCTTCAAACACGACAACACGAACTTTCCGCTCACGGGCGCGCACCGGCAGACCTTCTGCGAGAAATGCCACATCGGCGGGAAATACTCGGGCCTGCCGCTCGACTGTCAGGGTTGTCACGAACAGAACTTCCTTCAGACCAGCAAACCAAAACACGACCAGGTCGGTTTCACGCGGCAGTGCGCGCTGTGCCACAACACCACCGCCTGGCAGCCCGTCGAAACAATGCCGCGCAGCATCGATCACAACCGCACGCGTTTCCCGCTCGAGGGAGCGCACGCCGCGGTGGCCTGCGACCGCTGCCATGTGAACAAGGTGTTCGGCGGCACACCCACCGAGTGTTTCGTCTGTCATGAGCGCGATTTCCGGGGAGCCACAAATCCCGATCACGCGGCGGGAATGTTCGAACACGACTGCCTCTCCTGCCACACCATGGCCGGCTGGAAACCCGCGACCTTCGATCATGGCAGCACCAAGTTTCCGCTGCGCGGCGCGCACAGCACCGTGCCATGCGCCAACTGTCACGTGGGCGGCAACTACCGGCTCGCCTACACCGACTGCTGGCAGTGTCACGAGAAGGACTACACCGCGTCGCTGCAGCCCGCGCATGTGAAGGCGCAGTTCCCGCACGACTGCACGCGCTGTCACACCGAAACCGCGTGGAAGCCCGCGACACTGGACCATGCCAAGACGCAGTTCCCGCTGCGTGGCGCGCACGCCGCGGTGCCCTGCGAAAGTTGCCATCCCGCCGGAGCATACACGGGCAGACCTCTCGAATGCGCGGGCTGCCACCAACCCGATTACGACAAGGTGACGGCGCCCGATCACAAGGCCGGGCAGTTCCCGCGCGAGTGCTGGAAATGCCACTCCGAGACCGCGTGGAAACCCGCGCTGTTCGACCATGCCACCACCCGTTTCCCGCTGCAGGGTGCACACACCGCGGCTCCGTGCCAGGACTGCCACACAAACGGCGTGTTCACCGGCACGCCCATGGACTGCTGGTCCTGCCATAAAAAGGACTTCGACGCCGTTGTCACACCCAGCCACGTCTCGGGGCAGTTCGATCACGACTGCACGCGCTGCCACGGCAACGCAGCGTGGAAACCCTCGACCGTGAACCACGACAACACACGATTCCCGCTGCTCGGCAAACACAAAACCGCGGCCTGTGAACAGTGCCACATCAACGGCAAGTACAGCGGCATGGCAACCGACTGCTGGTCGTGTCACGAGAAGAACTACACGGGAGTGACGCAGCCGAATCACGTGCAGGGCCAGTTCAACCACGACTGTACCATGTGCCACGGCGTCGACGCATGGAAACCCACACGCCTCGATCACGACCGCACGCGATTCCCGCTCACAGGCCTGCACCGCACCGTTGCCTGCGAGAAGTGCCATACCAACGGACAGTATGGCGTGCCGCTGCCCACCGACTGTTTCACCTGCCATCAGACCACCTTCCAGCAGACACGCAATCCCGATCACACCACGGGACAGTTCCCGCACAGTTGCCAGGATTGCCACACCACCGCAGGATGGAAACCCGCGAGCTTCGATCACACAACGACAAAGTTTCCGCTCGAGGGCGCGCATCGCGCAGAGCCCTGCCAGTCGTGCCACGTCAACGGCAATTACACACTCACCTACACTGATTGTTTCCAGTGTCACGAGCGCGACTTCACCGCGACACGCACGCCCGATCACACCGCCGCGCGCTTCGATCACGACTGCACCAAATGTCATGGCGTGAGCGCGTGGAAGCCGTCCACTTTCAACCATGCGACAACAAAATTCCCGCTGACCGGAGCGCACAGCGCCGAGCCCTGCCAGTCGTGCCATATCAACGGGAATTACTCGCTCACGTACACCGACTGCGCGCAGTGCCATCTCTCCGACTACAACGCCACCACCGCCCCGAATCACAGCACTGCACAATTCCCGCGCGACTGTCAGCAGTGCCATACCGTCTCGGCTTGGAAGCCCTCGACGTTCGATCACACAAGCACGAATTTCCGTCTCGAGGGCGCGCATAACACGGTCCCGTGCCAGAGCTGCCACACAAACGGCAACTACACGCTGAAATACACCGACTGCCTGCAGTGTCATCAGCAGGATTTTTCGGGCGCGAAACAGCCCGACCATACGGCCGGAGGCTTCCCGCGCGACTGCAAGACCTGCCACACGAACACCGCTTGGAAACCCGCGACTTTCGACCACGCCGCGACCGCCTTCCCGCTCACGGGCCGACATCAGACCGAGCCCTGCCAGAGCTGCCACACAAACGGCAATTACACGCTGAAGTACACGGATTGTTTTGCGTGCCACACTCAGGAGTTCAACACGGCGCTGACGCCCAATCACGTGTCGAGCAAGTTCTCGCACGATTGCTCCATCTGCCACACCACCAGTGCGTGGAAACCGTCGGTGCTGGACCACAACAAAACGCGCTTCCCTCTGAGCGGCAAACACACGGGAGTCGCGTGTGAACGCTGCCATGTGAACGGCAACTACCAGCTCACCTACACCGACTGCGCGCAGTGCCACAACACCGATTTTGTCAACGCGAAAAATCCCGATCACACCGCGGGCAAATTCCCGAACGACTGTACGAAGTGCCACAGCAGCAACGGCTGGAAACCCGCCACATTCAGCCATGGCAGCACGGCCTTCCCACTCGAGGGGGCGCACACGCCGCTGGCCTGCGAGCGCTGCCACATCAACGGCAATTACCAGCTCACCTATACCGGGTGTTACACCTGCCACAGCACTTCGTTCCAGCAGACCAAAACGCCGGATCATGTGGCCGGTCAATTCAGCCATGACTGTCTGAAGTGCCACACACAGATCTCGTACAAACCGTCGACATTCAACCACAACAGCACCGCGTTCCCGCTGCAGGGCGGACATGTGGCCGTCCCCTGCCAGCAATGCCATGTGAACGGCAATTACACGCTGAAGTATCAGGACTGCTGGCAGTGCCATCAGACAACATTCAACGCGACCACAAATCCGAGTCACAGCGCCGGACAGTTCAGCCACGACTGTCTCTCGTGTCACACGCAGTCCGCGTGGAAACCGGCCACCTTCGACCACGCCACAACGGCCTTCCCGCTGCAGGGCGCGCATCAATCGAAGCCCTGCCAGGACTGCCATGTCGGCGGAAATTACCAGCTCGTGTATTCCGGCTGTATCACCTGCCATCAGTCCGCATACAATTCAACGACCAATCCCGCGCATGTGACAAATCAATTCCCGACGACCTGCCTCACCTGCCACACACAGATCACGTGGACGCCGTCGACATTTTCACACGCCGCGACAAACTTCCCGCTGCAGGGAGCGCATCAGGCACAGCCGTGCAACGCGTGTCACACCAACGGCAATTACACGCTGACCTACACCGACTGTTGGCAGTGTCATCAGAGCGACTATCAATCTGTGACGAATCCGAACCACGTGACGGCGCAATTCTCGCACACCTGCACACAATGCCACACGCAGAGCGCGTGGAAACCATCCACCTTCAATCACGCCAACACCGCCTTCCCGCTGGCGGGCGCACACATCGGCAAACCCTGCGCCGACTGCCACATCAACGGCAATTACTCGCTGACGTACACGGGCTGCTGGCAATGCCATCAGTCGGACTTCACCGGCGCGACGACTCCGGCGAATCACTCCGCTCTGAACCTCAGCCACACGTGCACGACCTGTCACACGCAGACCGCATGGTCGCCCGCGACGCCGTTCCGCACATCACACAACGTGAACGCGCCGACGGGATTCCCGATATACACGGGATCAAAACACGCGTACCCGAACCGTTGGTCCAACTGCAACCAGTGCCACACCACCAACGTCACCAGCACCTTCTGCTGCACCGGCTGTCACAACAATCAGTCGAGTCTGAACGGTGATCATCAGGGCGTCAGCGGCTACACGTACAACTGCACCGCCTGCGCCAACAGCGGCTGCCATCCCGACGGGAGGGAACCGTAACAATGCGGGTTCCTGCGATACCGGCACGGCGCGCGGCACGATACGCGCGCCGCGTCTTCCCGGTTGTGTGCCTGTGTGTGCTGTTCGCCACGCGCGCCGCTGCGCAGCCCTCACGGGTGTCGGGTGAGATCACCTATGTGACAAGCGCGTCCGTGTACGTCAGTATGGGCACCAATCAGGGTTTCGATGTCGGCGACACATTACGCGTGACAAAGAAGGAAACAACGCTGGCGGTGCTGGTGGTGACCAGCGTGTCGTCGCGGTCGATGGCGACGCGTATACTGGTGAAGAACGGTCCACTGGCGGACGGCGACAAGGTGGACGGGACACCGCGTCGCGCAGCGCCCGACATGCGTCCGCGCGTCCCGCTCGACACCGCGGCCGCCGGGACGGTGCGAGACGACACAACCCGCGCGGGTGGTACACAGACGATCCCCGCCGTGGCATCCCCTCTCGCGCAGCGCCCACGGCAGGAGGCACCGGCCGACAACACCGTGCGCGGAAGGGTCTCAGTGCAATACTACGCGTTGCGCGGCAGCGGCACGACGGCGCTCGCCTTCAGCCAGCCCGCGCTCTCGCTTCAGTTCTCGGCGGACCATCTCTTCGCGCTGCCCCTGCAGTTCACCCTGTACTCGAATCACCGCTACGACGCGCGCGACGCCGCGCTGCGCTCGAGCAACGCAGGTGCGCGTCTGACGAACCGCATCTTCCAGCTCGCGGCCGAATACGGCGGCATGGACGCGCCCTTCTCCGCGACACTCGGACGTTTCCTTGCGCCGCAGGTCGGCGGCGTCGGCACCTTCGACGGCGCGATGATGATCGGCCGCAGCGCCGGCTGGGAAGCGGGTATCGCGGCCGGATCACAACCCGGCTACCGCGAATCAGAAGTCAACACCGACGACCCTAAGGCCGCCCTGTTTGTGTCGTACACGCGGGGCGACTGGCAGAGCACGCGATATCAGGGCGGCGCGGCTTTTGCGCAGACCTACAAAGGCGGCGCGCTCGACCGCGGTTTCATCTATCTGCAGAACACCCTCGCGTTCGCCGAGGGCATCTCGATATACCAGAACGCCTCCATCGACATGTACGACAGCGCGCCGCAGGGTGTCGCCTCGTCGCCGCATCTCAGCGACATCTTCCTTTCCGCGAGCTGGCGGGCGTTGCGCTGGCTGTCGTTAAACGGCTCGGTGGCCTCGCGACGCAACGTGTACTACCTGCGCAGCTTTGGCGCAATCCCCGACAGCAGTTTCGACAAGCGTCGGCAGCACGACACGCAGGTGAGCGCGGGCGTGAATCTGCCGATGGCGATGTTTGTGTCGGCCACGGGATCGTTGCGCGCGCGTGACGGCGAAGCCGGCACGGCCAACGCGCTGTCGCTGCGGTACACCTGGGCCGACGTGCTGTCGTCCGAAACGAATCTCTACGCAAACGCCTCCATCGCCGACAACATCCTGAGCACATCGCGTTCCGTCGGTTTCGAGCTGAACCGCGAGATACTCCAGGCGCTGACGCTGTCGGTGCGTGTGCAGACCTTTTCGTATTCGTTCACATCACCCGCGCGCGCCATCACACGCTCGACTCTCGGCATCGACCTCTACGCGCGCATCGGCCGCGTGGTCTTCGGCACCGCCGGCTTCGAACAGGCCTGGGAAAGCAGCGGCGCCACCGCGCGCCTGTTCACCGACATCAGCGTGCGCTTCTGAACAGCGGGACAGCAGGACAGCGGGACAGCAGGACAGCGGGACAGCGGCCGAAGGCCGCAAGGAAAAACCTCCTTTCCTCCGTTCCTCCTGTGTGCTTTTTGCTTCGCGTAACAGGCTAATCCGGGACAGACGGACAGCGGGATTGTTCAAGTCTCCGGGTCTGCGTATACTTGTGGTTCGGTTCGAACAGCATTGACAGATGAAAAACACATACAGGTCGCAGCCACAAATCGACGCGCACGGTACGAGTACCACGTACTTCAGACGCTCGAGGTCGGCATCGCGCTTCGAGGCACGGAAGTGAAATCCATCCGGGCCGGGAACGTCAATTTCCAGGATTCGTATGCGCTGGTGCGCGACGGCGAACTGTATCTCGTGAGTCTGCACATCAGTCCTTTCGAGAAAGGCAACATCTTCAATCACGATCCCGTGCGGCAGCGCAAACTGCTCGCGAAGAAACGCGAGATACGCAAGCTGGCGCAGAGCGTCAACGAGAAAGGCCTTACACTCATCCCGCTGCAACTGTATTTCAAGGGCAGGCATCTGAAAATCGAACTCGGTGTCTGCAAAGGAAAAAAGACCTACGACAAACGCGAGACCGTAAAGGCCCGCGACGCCCAGCGCGACATGCGCAGGCAGGACGACTGACATGACGACACGTTACCCCTCCGTCAACGAGCAAATGGATCTGCTGCGCCGCGGCGCAGCGGAGATCATCCCCGAGGAAGAGCTGGTCCGCAAGCTCGAGCGCTCCCTCGCCACCGGCACACCGCTGCGTGTAAAACTCGGGTGCGATCCGAGCCGGCCCGACCTGCACCTCGGCCACTCGGTGGTGCTGCGCAAGCTGCGCCAGTTCCAGGATCTCGGGCACGACGCGATACTCATCGTCGGCGATTTCACCGGCATGATCGGCGATCCTTCCGGCCGCAACAAGACGCGTCCGCCGCTCACACTCGACGACACGCGCGCCAACGGTCGCTCGTATTTCGAGCAGGCCTCACGCGTGCTCAAGGCCGACGCGGTCGAGATCCGTTTCAATTCCGACTGGCTGGGTACGATGCAGTTCGAGGACGTGATCAAACTCGCCGCGAAGTACACCGTGGCGCAGATGCTCGAGCGCGACGAGTTCGACAAACGATTCACTGCGCGCGAGCCCATCAGCATACACGAGTTCCTTTACCCTCTTGCGCAGGCCATGGATTCGGTCGCGATACGGTCGGACGTGGAGCTAGGCGGGACGGATCAGAAGTTCAACCTGCTCGTCGGCCGCGAGATTCAGCGCGAGTACGGGCAGGAGCCGCAGGTGATCCTCACCATGCCGCTGCTCGTGGGCACGGACGGCGTCGAGAAGATGAGCAAGTCGTACGACAATTACGTGGCGTTCACCGACACGCCCCAGGATATGTACGGCAAGGTGCTGTCGATTCCCGACAACGTGATACTCACCTACTACACGCTGGTGACGGACGTCGACGAACAGCGCATCGCCGCGATACGCGCGCACATCGAGTCGGGCGCGAATCCGCGCGACGCGAAGCGCGAACTCGCGCGCGCCGTGGTCGCGATGTACTACACTCCCGCCGACGCGCAAGCCGCGGAGGAACATTTTGACCGCGTCTTTCGCGACAAACTTCCACCGGAAGAAATGGACACGTATATTTTCACCGGCGTCGAGAACACCCTGCTCGACGTCCTCGTCGCCGCGACCGTGGTACCCTCGAAGGGAGAAGGCCGGCGCCTGATTCAGCAGTCCGCGGTCAGCATTGACGGGCGCAAGATCACCGATCCTCTCGAGCCCGTCCCCGCGGCCGGCGAGTGCATCGTCAAGGTCGGCAAGCGCCGCTTTCTGCGAATCACGCGCGAATCGTAATTCACTTTCGCACTCACTTTTCAGCCAACGGAGTACGCCCGTGTTTGTCCCGACCAAGATGTTTTTCGTCAAAGGCGCAGGCCGCCACAAAGAGTATCTGCAGTCGTTCGAGCTTGCGCTGCGCGCAGCCGACATCGAACAGCAGAATCTCGTCACCGTGTCGAGCATCTACCCGGCCGGTTGCAAGATCATTAGCAAACACGACGGCCTCAAGCTGATCCAACCCGGACAAATCACGTTCTGCGTGATGGCGCGCAACGCCACCAACGAGGCCAACCGTCTCGTGGCCGCGTCGATCGGCGCCGCCATCCCCGGCGACGGCGATTCGTACGGCTATCTGTCGGAACATCATCCCTTCGGCGAAACACAGAAAGTGGCCGGCGACTATGCGGAGGACCTCGCCGCGACCATGCTCGCCACCACGCTCGGCATCAAGTTCGATCCCGAGACGGCATGGGACGCGCGCGAAAAAGTGTACAAAAAGGACAACAAAATCTTCCGCACCTTCAACGTCACACAGTCCGCCGAAGGAAAAAAAGGCCTGTGGACAACTGTCGTCGCGGCCGCGATACTTCTGCCGTAGCAACTGTTTTTACGTTACACGTTACATGTATCCACGTGGCACGTGACACGTTTCACGAGGACGTGTGGAAAGTGGCAAGGTAGCAAAGTAGCCAGGTAGCGTAGCCACCACGGCATACGTTACACGTATCCACGTTACACGTGACACGATTCACGAGGGCGTGTGGAAGGTGGAAAGGTAGGAAGGGTGCGGGATGTCGTAGGGCTCTCCCGCTGTCCCGTCGCGCTTCGACTCCGCTCAGCGAGACACCATTTCGTTGTCCCGCTGTCTCGTTGTCCCGCTGTCCCGTCGCGCTTCGACTCCGCTCAGCGAGACACCATTTCGTTGTCCCGCTGTCTCGTTGTCCCGCTGTCCCGTCGCGCTTCGACTCCGCTCAGCGAGACACCATTTCGTTGTCCCGCTGTCC
>JACRFB010000020.1 GCA_016218045.1 Ignavibacteriota bacterium | reverse complement strand
GATGCCTGCCTCCTGTCTCCTTCCTCCTGTCTCCTCACGCGACCTTAGTAGATTGATTTACTCCGTCCGTGTAAGGAGACAGGATACAGGAGAAAGGAGACACGAATTGTTTCGATGCCTGTCTCCTGTCTCCCTCCTCCTGTCTCCTCACGCGACCTTAGTAGATTGATCTACCCCGTCCGTGTAAGGAGACAGGATACAGGAGAAAGGAGACACGAATTGTGTCGATGCCTGCCTCCTGTCTCCTTCCTCCTGTCTCCTCACGCGACCTTAGTAGATTGATTTACTCCGTCCGTGTAAGGAGACAGGATACAGGAGAAAGGAGACACGAATTGTTTCGATGCCCGCCTCCTGTCTCCTGCCTCCTGTCTCCTCACACTCCTTGAATAGATCCCGCTACCATCTACCATCTACCATCTACCCATCTACTACCTACATCCTGCGCGTAGAAAGAACGGCACGTAATTCCCGCGCGGCACGCGAGTGTGTCTCGCGCGCCAGACGTTCACGCACGAGGGCGGCGCCGTCGCGCGGTGCAAGCGCCATCAATGCCTGCGCCGCGCCGACTCGAAACTGCCAGTCGGGCTCGTCGAGTTGTTCACGCAAGAGGTCGAAGATGAGGCGCGGATCGGCGCCGATGGAGGCGAGTGTGGCAACCGCCTTCGAGCGCAACGCCGCGCTGCCGCCGGGCCGCGCCAACGTGAGCAGCACACCCTCGGCATCGGACATGTGGTAGCGCTGCACCCAGTCCATCGCGGCGAGTGCGACAACATCCTGATACGAGCGGGAGCCGAGCCGCTCGAGCACGGCCGCGCGCGCCAGGTCGGAGGTGGAGTCGACGGTCAGCAGGCAGTTCAACGCGCCGGCCTCGACGTAATAACTCGAGTCGCGGAGCAAACGCAGGTACTCGTCGCGAAGACCACCGTCGCGTAACGCGTTGAGGCCGCTCAGGGCCGTCGCGCGGACCTTGGGCGCGGGATCTCGCAGCAGGCCGAGCCACAGCGCGCGCAGTTCCTCCCCACCTGCGGAGGAGGCGGGCACCAGCGCGTTCGCAAGCTGAAACCGCACGCCCCAGTGTGCGTCGCTGCGGGCCGCGTCAAACACGGCCTTGCGCACGGCCGCATTGTCGATACGCGCCGCGAGGGCGCGTCCGGTCTCGATACGATGCGCCACGTCGCCCGTGCCGCGCAAGGTGGCGATCGCCGCCGCGTCACTCTGCTCGAGCGTGATGCGTCCGCACACGGTGGCTCCTTCATCGATGCGCACAAAGACCGGTTCGGTCTCGAATGGCACGGTCACATCGGTCACAGATCCGTCGATACGCGCGAGGAAGGCCGTGTCGCGCCCGTTTCCGAACACACGCACGGGGATCGTAAGCCGGAACGTGCCGCACAGCGAGTCGATCTTCTGCACCTGACGGAATGAGAGTGTGAGCTGTTTCCGCCCCGCATCCCAGCGCTGTGTCACGCGCACATCGGGATATCCGGCCTTCAACACCCACTGCGAAAAAAACCACTGCAGGTTCCGTCCGGTCACATCCTCGATGACACGTTTGAGGTCGTTGGTCTCGACGCTGCCGAAGGCGAATTTCTCACCATAGGCCTTCATCACGCGCCAGAACAGCTCCTCGCCCAATTCCAGACGCAGCATGTGCAGCACGGCCGCGCCCTTTGCGTAGTGGTTGTGGCGCGAGTTCGGTCCGGCCGACACCACGGGCACGCGTCCCTCGCTGTCGCACCAATCGGTGTAGCCGCGCACACCTTCGCGCCTCTGGTAGGCGAACTCGTCCTCGCCGTGTTTGTACTGGGTCCAGCACTGCTGGAAGTACGTCGCGAATCCTTCGTTGAGCCACGCGTTGTTCCAGTCGATGTAGGTGAGATAGTCGCCCCACCACTGATGCGCGAGTTCGTGCGCGATGAGCCCCTCGGGCGATATGTCCTGCGCGGTGCGCGCGTCCACCACCACGCGTGTGTCGTTGAGCACCGTCGCGGTGGTGTTCTCCATTCCGCCGTAGAGGTAATGCGCGACGGGAATCTGCGCGTACTTCGGCCAGGGATATCGTATTCCAATTTTTTCGGAGAAAAATTTCAGCATCTCGGCGGTGGTCGAGTAGGCGCGGCGCACATCGGCGATCGGATCGGCGGGATAATGATATGAGCGCACGGGGATGCCCGCCCACGAATCCTCGTACACCTTGTAGTGGCCCGCCGCAAGCATCACGAGATACACTGAATGCGGCTGTTCCTGCGACCAGTGCCAGGTGACAGTGCCGTCCGCATTTTTCTTCCGCGACTTCAGAACGCCGTTGCTCAGCGTTTCGTAATCGCCGCGCACGGTCATGATCACCTCGGTGGTCGCCTTGTCGTTCGGGTAATCGTAACACGGGAACCAGTGCCTGTTGTCCTCGCCCTGCCCCTGCGTCCAGATCTGCGAGGGATCGGCGGGATGGCTCGCGTTGGGAGCGATGAAGTACAGTCCCCTCTCGGGCTTGCACTGGTAGCGCACACGCAGCGTCACCTTCTCGCCGTACGCGTACGCGCGGTCGAGCGTGACGGAGAGCCGCGCCGAATCGTTGCGGTACTGCAGCGCCGCGCCCGAGGGCAGTGTCACCGCCTCGATGCGCATCGACACGGCGTCGAACTCCGCGACACGGAAGGCGGAGCGCAGCGGACGCAGCGTGATCGTGGTTGTGCCGCGCACGATGCCGGCGGCCTCGTCAAAGGACACCTCTATCCGATAATGCTGCGCGTCGTAGGGCCGTTCGCGGCGGCCGAAATCCTGCGCCGCGATCGGCGCGGCTGCAATGGAAAGAAGAACAAGAAAGGGAATGATTCGTGTCATGCCTGGCTGTCCGTCTATGCCGCGGGCTGCACAAGGCAGCCCGGGCGTGGTGTCGGTATGGAAGCGGAATTTACTTCGTGTGCAGTAAACGCAGTGCGCGGACCTCGCTGCCCACACGCAGACGGGCCGTGTACGTGCCGCTGGGAAGCGCGCGGGCGTCGAACACCGCGTCGTGCGCCCCGCCGCTCTGCCGCGTCTGCACCAGCGTCGCCACGGTGCGGCCCGCCGCGTCCACCACGTCGAGCAGCACGTCGTGCGCGCCCTCGGGCAGGTGATACCGCAGAGCGGTGCGCCCCGTGAAGGGATTCGGATGATTGCCGAGGAAACGGAAGTCGGCCGCCTGCGCGGCGTTCTCGATGCCGAGTACACGCACGACGAAGGTCCATCCCGTCTCCGTCAACGCGCCGCAGACGTCACGCACCACGCAGCGCACGGTGTGGCTGCCCTCGGTCGCGAAGGTGGCGTCGAACGAAGGACCTGCTCCCGGCTGCATCACACCGTCCACATACCACTGGTAGGTAAGTGCATCCGCTTCGGGATCCGATGCGGTGACGCCGAAGGTCTGCTGCTTGTCCTTCGCCAGCGTGTCGAGCTTGGAAGGCGTCTGGCCAGTGATCGCGGGTGCCCGATTTGGACGTGGAAGGAATACGATTGTCGCGATGCAGTCGACGATAGTGTTCGTGACGTCGCGCAGTTGATACCCGAAACGCAGTGTATCGCCGCTGCACGCCTGCAGGCCCGACACGAGTCGGATCTTCCACGACACGGATGCGGTGTCTCCGGCGCCAAGTCCTGTGCTGACAGTTTTGAGCATCGTCTCGCCCGCATCAAGCATGGCCTTTGCCGGAATGGTGATGAGTCCGGTGAGCGTGCCGCCCGCACCGGCGCCGGTATTCTGTACACGCGCTGTGAGTGTGAAGTCGGGATACGCCCGCTTCGCCGTGTCCCATGCAAGTGGTGTCGGACCTTCAAGGCAGCCAGCGGTGTATTGCGGACCAGTCAGCGGCGGCACACGCAGCGCGAGCCGCGTCGTGTCGTTCGGGTAGCCCGCCGCGCGGCGCACGAGGCGCAGCGCAAAGGTGCTGTCGACGGAGAGATTCTTCGGATATTCCACCGGCCATTGCAGCGGCGCCGTGGCATTGGGTGCAAGAGCCGCGAAGGTCTGCACGGCCTGCGTGCCGCTCTGCAGCACGAGTCCGGACGGAAGAAGCAGTTCCACCTCACCCACCGGTCCGGTCGCCGTGCCCGCGCTGCGCACAACGGCGCGCACAAGCGCGGGATCGGGCGTGTGTGCGCCGCCCGTCGTCCGTATCGTGTCGACGGTTGCCGTCACTGTCACGGCCGAGGCCGCCGCCTTGATGTTCACATAGAAGGGGCCCTTCGCCTGCGTGCCTTCGGCGTTGCGCACGATCACGTCGAGCTGCAGACCCTTTTCATCCGCGCGCGGGCGCGCCTTCACCTGCCAGCGCGCGACGCCCTTCTCGCCCACGGCGAGCGACGACGGCACAACGGCCACCGTGTGTGTGTATCCGTTCACCACTTTGATGTCGATGGTGTCGGGCAGCGTGGCGGTGAGTCCGCTTACCGGCAGATCTCCGGTGTTGGTGACGTCCATTTCAAAGACGGCCGTCGAGGGATCATAGTCGTTTGTGGACGCGTTCCAGTTGAAGGAATAGGTGCGTCCCGCCGCGGTCATGCCGTAGTTGCGCGGGAGCACACGCACGATGCTCTGCTCGGTCCGCGGTGTGAAACAGCCGCCCGTGAACAGCATCGAGGGTATCGTGACCGGCACATTCGTGTTTGTCGTCACATCACCCCCGCGGAAATCGAGCTTCAGCAGGCGGCCCTTGCCGTTCACCGCCGAGATGCCCGCCACGTCGAGCCGCGCACCCGTGGCGGTCGGTGTAAAGGTGACGCTTGAGGCGGCCAGCATCAGTGTGTCGACGCGCGCGCCGGTCAATGCCAGCTTCGTTGTGTCGAAGGCGAGGTCGATGGTCGCCGGCGTGAAGCGCTGTCCGGTTACCTGCGTTTTTAACAGCAGGCCGATGGTGGACGTCTTGCCTGCGGTGACGCTGCCGGTGTCGACGGCAAAGGTGGCTTCAACCTTCGACGAGGGATCGGCGGGAATGGTGTACGACGACGTGGTCTCGACACTGTCGTTGTCGACGCGCACGCGCACGGCAAGGTTGCGCGGCAGGCCGTCCTTGCACTGGAAGTTGGATGTGTACTCGAGAATGCAGTAGGTGGGTGTGCCGCGCAGCGAGTTCACGATGTTCTGCACCGCCTCGTCGGCGTTCGAGAAATATGTGCCGCCCGTGCCGTTCGACAGCGCCTGCAGATTCGAGATGCCGCCCGTCGAACCGATGTTGAAGGTGTGGATCTTGATGGATGTCTGCGCGGCGCGCGTCAGGATGTCGCCGAGATTCTTGCCGCTCCCGTCGTCGAACCCGTTGCTGAGCACAAAGAGGGCGCGCGAGGGATTGACGGAATTGAAGGCGAGTTTGTCGACCCCGGCAAAGACGCCGTCCCAGAATTTGTTGCCGTTGGGTGTCGTCGACAGCGTGCTGAGCGTATTGCGCAGTGTGGAGTAGTTGCAGTTCAGGTCCGGACTCGAGAGCGCGATCAGCGTGTTGTCGTACACAAAAATGCCCATCTCGTCGAGCGGACAGTCGAGCGAATCGAGCAGCTTGTTGCCGATACCGCCCGCAAAAACCATGTCGCCCGCCGACATCGAGGATCCCGCCGCGATACACATGGCAAGCGCGTAGGGTTCGGTGCCGCGTGTCCCCTTGTACACGAGCGGCGACTGCCGGAAGCCGTCTTCCTTGATGGTGAAATTCGCGGCGCTGAGGTCCTTGCGCAGCAGCAGACCCACCTTGGTCGTGACAAACACGCGGACGGTGGGATACGCCGACACATCCACACTGTCGACGTGTACGCTGAGCTGCGCCGACGCGGTGGCGGTGAACACACATAGGGCGATCGGGAGAAGGAATCGGAACGAACGGGTCATCTTCTGTGCCTTGTCATTGATTCGGGGGGCAGAAACTCCCAAGATACACACACAGCCCCGGGAACGAAACTCCATTTGTGATACACCGATTCGATTCGTCCCACCGATTCGATTCGTGACAAAAAAAAACCGGGCGCGTGGCCCGGTTGATTCCATCAGAAGGTGCGGAACTCAGAGTTCCACAAACTTGTCGCCCTTGAGATTGCAGGTCGGACAGATGTCGGGCGGTGTGCCGAATTCGATGTGGCCGCAGACGGGACAGAGCCAGAAACGTGTCTCGGCGAGATCGGTGCCGGCTTCGGCGGCCGCGAGCGCGAGGGCGTACAGCTTGGCGTGTACGGCTTCGGCGGTCAGTGCGTAGTTGAACATGCGCGCGGCGGATTTGTGTCCCTCGGCTTCGGCCTGTGTGAGCATCGGCGGATACATTTCGGTGAACTCGTAGGTCTCGCCGCCGATGGCCGACTTCAAATTTTCAACCGTCGAACCGATGCCGTTCATCGAGCCGAGATGGCCCGCGGCATGGATGCGTTCGGCTTCCGCCGTCGTGCGGAACAGGCGCGCGATGTTGGGGAATCCTTCGCGCTCGGCCTTGTCGGCGAAGGCGCGGTATTTTTGATTGGCCTGGCTCTCGCCTGCGAAGGCGGTCTTCAGATCGTCGAGCGTGCTGCCCATGGTGCTCTCCTTATGATGTGCGGGAATGATGTGCGGCTCTTCTTCGTCGCGGCGGCGCTGCCTCCGCGTCTTTTGAAAATACGGTGGATTCTTTCTGCAAGGAAATTGCTTAGGTAGATCGGTAGTTGGTAGTTAGTAGATGGTAGGTGGTAGATGGGTAGATAGTAGATTGGTCTACTCTGTCCGCGTCAGGAAACAGGATACAGGAGACAGGAGGCAATCGAGTCACGGCCTGTCTCCTGTCTCCTTTCTCCTGTATCCTCACACGAATGGAATAGATCGGCCTACCCAACTACCATCTACCATCTACCAACTACCCATCTACCTACCGCCGAATTGCATGGAAATTGATCCAACCATTCGTTATACTCGCTTTTTGCCAATCCGAACCAGTGATTCGATGCAGTGATCCAACCTTTCTGGAGGGTACCATGAACAGGAGGATGTACGTTTTTGCAGCCGTGTTGTTTTTCTGCGCCACGAGCGGACTCTCCGCCGGCGTTTTGTATGCGCGCAGACCGGGCACGGAAACGCCGGTATATCCGCTCCGCATCTCGGCCATCCGCAGCACGGTGGCGTTGTACGGACGCCTCGCGGTGACACATGTCGACGAGGAATTTTTTAACGACAACAATCTCACGCTCGAGGGCTTCTACGCCTTCCAGCTTCCCGAAGGCGCGCGGGTCAACGGCCTGTGGCTCTGGGAAAACGGCCAGCGGAAAATTTTTATCTGCCTGAAAAAAGAGGACGCCGTCCGCAAGTACGATTCGGTCGTGAACGGCGTGCGCCGCGATCCGGCCCTGCTCGAATCGCTCGGCGCCAATCGTTTCCAGCTCAAGATCTTTCCCATCGCGCCCAACAGTTCGCGCCGCGTCGAGATCCAGTACTTCCACACGCTGCCGCTGTCGGCGGACGGCTACGCCACCTACCGCTACCCGCTGAACATGGCCGGGTATCAGACGTCGCCGGTGAATGTGACGGAGATGCAGTTCAATGTGTCGAGTTTTACACCCATACTCGACCTGCGAACAACCTTCGACGACCAACCGATGATGAACCGGGTGACAAAGATCGACGAGTCGCACTACCGTGTGCAGTTCGGCATCGAGCAGGTGAACTATACACGCGACTACGAACTGCGGTACAAGGTTGTGGATAACGAGACGGTCTTCCCCGCCCTCTCGTGGAAGGATCCCAACGACGCGACCGGCGATCCCTACTTCATGACCTGGCATATGATGCCGGCCGACACGATGACCACACAGGGCGGGCCGCGCGACATCGTCTTTGTGCTCGATGCTTCCGGCAGCATGGACGGCCAGCGCATCACCGCCGTGAAACAGGCCCTGGCCCGCGTGCTTGTCGCTCTGCGTCCCGTCGATCATTTCCGGCTCGTGCTGTTCAGCTCCACCGCCATATCGTGGCCGTCGGACCGCGGCTTTGTCGAAGCCGTGCCTGATTCTATCACCAAGGCGCTCGAGTTTGTCAACCGCATGTACGTTGCCAGCGGCATGACAAATTATGAGGCCGCGTTCACCGCCGGTCTGCAGGCGGACTTCCGCCCGAGTGCCGACAGGCGGTTGCTGTTCCTCACCGACGGCGAACCGACGGCGGGAAAAATCAACGCGGCGGAACTGCTGGCCCTGATCACGCGCACCGACACGTTGAACGTGGCGATCTATCCCCTGCTCTTCTACACAAACACGATACAACTCCTGTACGATATAGCAGCCGCGCGCGGCGGCCGTGTGCAGATGGTGGAAAACAGCGACAGTCTCGAAACAGTGATACGCCGCGTGCTCTTCGATCTCGAAGCCGCAGGTGTGCGCGAGGCGTCGGTGACGTACCTGAACGGCAAGGCCTATATGGTGCATCCGCTCGTGTATCCGCCTTTCGTCGGCGGGGAATCGTTCATCAGCACGGGACGCTACACGGGCGACGGCAAGGAGCGCGTGCGTGTGCAGTGGCGCTCGCCCAACGGCGCCGACTCCGAGACGACCAGGGATGTGGATCTAGCCGCCGTCGACGTGCCCGTGAAGGAGGTAGGCGCGTACTGGGCTGCAAAACGTATCGACGCGCTGCTCGACGATGTGCGCCGCTACGGCGAAAGCGCCGAGTTGAAGAACAGCATCATCGCGCTCAGCATACGACACAGCGTGCTCTCACCCTACACGGCCTTCCTGGTGCTCGAAACCAACCAGATCGATCCGCCGCCGAACGCTGTCGACGAGGCCGCATCTCCCGTGGCCTTTACGGTCCGCAACGCCTACCCGCAGCCCCTCTCGCTCTCCTCGGGCATGGCGCTTTCCGTGCCGCTTATACTGGAACAGCCCCTCGAGCTGCGCGCCGTCGTGACAGATCTGCTCGGCCGTGTGGTGCGCATTATCACACTGCGGCTCGACGCGGGCACACACCTGCTTACCTGGAACGGACGCGACATGGCGGGGCGTCTCTCGGCGCCCGGCAGTTACCTGCTCCGCATAAGTGCAGGAACACACTCGGTGCAACAGCGTCTGGTACTGCTGCGGTAAGCGGCTGCCTGCACGGCACACACTCGCGAGTACGCAACAGGGCGGACCAGATGGTCCGCCCTGTCTTGTTACGATGCGGAGGGCGAGGGACTCGAACCCCCACAGGCTTGCGCCCGGCGGTTTTCAAGACCGCTGCAATACCATTATGCGAGCCCTCCGGGGGCACGGCAAATATACGAAATGGAACACAAAGCGAACAGCAGCAATGGGGAAGCAGGAAGAACAGGACAATTCCCATGCATGAAGCAGTTGCTGAACTGCTGACAGGGACTGACAGAACAAGCTCCTTCGTCTTTGCTGATATTGATGGACAGAGACTGAAGGACTTCTTTGTGACGAAGCAGGTCAAGAGCTATATCAAGAAATCTGGAGTGAATCCGAAGTTGCACTTCCACTCATTTAGGCACACAGGAGCGACTTGGATGGTCCAAGCAGGAATCAGCATCTACACAGTGAGCAAGATCCTTGGGCACTCGTCGGTGTCGACGACACATATCTATGCTCACTGGAGTCCGGATCAGTTTCACAGTGCTGTCAATTCAATTCGACTGGAAGGTCGATAGGGGCTTTGAGAGGATGTGGGGGCTGAGAGTGCTCGGTGAGCTATTCGAACTGTTCTTCGGATCTCAATGCCAATTTCCGATCTAGATCAGAAAGTCCACCGAGAGTATTCGGATCGTTTCGAAATGATGCGCATTCCTGATAAATACTATGTGTAGGACAGGGACCAGCTATCCTTTCTTGACTGCCTGATTCAGCAAGATCACTACACGCTTTTGATCAATATGTCTAAATCAGGAGGATCGAATCATGAAAGGCAAAGTCATTTGCTATCTTGTACGAAACAAACTCAACGACACAATCTTTATCGGTTTCACAACACTTTCACTTGAAAATCGAATCCGATATTGGACATCAGTTGGAAATGACCTGAAGGTTGCAATTGAAACCGATGGACTTGAGAATTTTGAATGGACCGTGTTGAAGGATGATTTTCAGACGCACAAGCATGCTGAAATCTTCAGAATGCTTGCAAAGTGGTTCTATGGGCCTTTCCTGGCTATTCGATGTACAAGCACAAGCGTATGATTTCAGATGAGACCAGAGCGAAAATGTCAGAGAACATGAAGCGGCGATGGCAAAATCCAGCAATGAGAGAATGGATACTAAATCGCTGGGCAACAGATCCTGTCTACAGAGCCAAAATGCTAAAAGCTAGTAAGCGACCCAAAAGTCCAGAACATGTAGCAAAGATCAAGGCTGGACAGAGAGCAACTTTTGCTCGCAAAAGAGCAGAAGCACAAAGACGACGAGAAGAATTATGGGAGAGCTTGTAGATCAGAAAGCTTAGCGATTTCAATCAGATTTTTGATTTGCCTTTGCAATCTCGAATACTCGGTTACAAGATTCTGCGAGTTCTTTCACCTTCAGTGTAATTGTAAGCGAAGTTGATACCATTTTGGCGAGAGCATTGCTGACCTCATCCATTTTCGCCAATTCTGTGAGCGGAATCTTAGCTGCTAATCTTGTTGGAGACACGTCAATCGCTGCTTTCAATGAGTCAATTTTTTCCACTACCGCTTTTTCTAGTGTAACTGCTTTTGTCAACCGTCTGACACCGGAAGTCATTAAAGCAAAAAACGCAACGACATTGTCTTGGATCACTAAAGTTAATGCAGTATTCAACACTGCAACACCAACATGAAACTCAAGCTCACAAACAGAACCGTCAAGCTGCTCTTGCAATTTATTTAGTTTTTCAATGATCTCCTCAGGGATCCTAGTTGCACGAATTGCATTCCACACAAGTAGACCAATCAAGAATGCGGTAGCCACGCCGAAATAAAGCGACAGCCAGCCAATCCCAGTCGGCATTGCATCGTAGAACGATTTCGTATGATTTCCAAGACTATCGAGTTTGTGTGCAAGTAATTCGACAGATTGTTGAAGTTCTACAATTCTTAATGAATCTGATATCGCTAACATAATCATACACACATTTTCCTTGCCAGATAGTAGAGCTAATATGTTGTACTACGAAACAGCAGCCTGTTCGGCCTTTTTGAGCATTATTCTCGCATACAATTGATACGGCACAGCCAAAAATGACATTGAATTCAAAACCTGCTTTCGTTCTTCCTCTGACAATAGTTTAAACCGGCGGAACCCAGCAAACAGTATTTTTATTGTTACAAAAATAACGGCAAGAAGTAGACAGAATACTGTAATAAAATAATGCATCCTCATATCTATATACTTGCGAAACATCTGAAAAAACGACATGGGTGTGTAACACCACCGCTGAGCCTCAATAACAGAGACGTGCTGTCCCACCAATTTTAAGTCCCTCACTAATATGGAATCAGGATATCCATACGTCGAAACAAGAGCGGCAGAATCAAGATAGGAGCACTTCATTTCGATAATGGTGGCTTGATATTGAGACAATACTCGTTGCGCATAATCACGGTGCTCAGCCTTATATCCCGGTCCTACAACATCTACGTTCAAGTAATACACTCCACTTGTTGGGTCTTTAGACAGATACCCGAGCCGCACAGCCAATCTCATACTATCATTGTTTTCATCTTTTAAATAATACTTCGTGAAGCTATTATAATTCGCTGTGGGAAATATATCAGCGTTATTATAATAGCTAAAAATATCTGCCACTGTTAGCGTAAAGAATGCGACTGATAGGATAGTAAGCATAAACGCGAGAAGCGTAAAACTTTTGATTTGTTCTAAGGCCGTATCTTGTCGCTTTGCTTTATTAAATTTTATCTTTCGAATTCCATTAATATGTCCATCCACATCTACTGAGTTACTCCCAATATTTGAGCATAGCAGCCGTAGTCGAATGATGTCCTTCGGATTTAAGAGTGAAAACGAAAGCGAACAACTATTTCCTGATAGATCAGCCGTGGGTTCTATGTAGTCAGAGGACGAGGTCACTATCTCGTGATGTAGAATGCGACTTCCTTCGGGGCATATGAATCTAAAAGGCTCCAACACATCGGCCTTTCCGATTGCCACGTTCCCTCTGTTAACAATACTATAATCAATACTTGATAAATCCTCCACTAATTCATCATCGAATCGTATATTCACACGTGGTCTGATTTCGCTAAAAATTGAGATCGTCGAAATGTTTTTTGTAGAATATATCACGATCCTTCTACGTGGACTGGTTAATTTATTCAGCAAATAGCCGCCAATAATACCGAGAACGAAATCGAGATGCGTGATTAGAAATTCTATTATTGCGTCCATATTTCACTCATACTAAACACGAGATACAACGACAATGACCTTCTTACTTCCCATACTTTTTCTTCATTGCCAGCACATCTTTCATGAACTGCACTGACAGTTTCAATGAAGCGATCTGCTTTTCGGCATCAACAATCATCTGTTCAGTCACGTCCGGCAAATGCAACATCGGTCCTTCTGACAAGACCACCGAAGTTTTCCGGACGGTCCCCTTCCGAGACTTCTTCGGAACAGCTTTTGAAGCCTTCGCTGCCTTGCTGCCCTTCCTCCTTCCTCTTTGACTCTTCAGATCAAGACTGCCAGTTTTCCACTGCTCATAGACCTTCTGAAGAGCATCCATCTTGCGGAACCCTGTCGTCTTGCCCTGTGCAACAGACATGATGGTCTGGTTTGAAACTCCCACAGCACGTGAAATGCCGAGTTTCGAGGCTCCTCCTGCAACCATCTCATCGATGAGAGTCTTTGCAGTGGCAGGGACTTCTTCAGCCTGCTTCGGAATACGGACCTTGACTGTCTTCTTTGTCTTTGCCATATGATGTGTTCCCGTATGGAAGAATGAGGACAATATGTTGTGGGAACATAGCAAAGTGTACAGGCTGAGTCAAGCGCGCAAGGCTCAAAATCGAGCACTGCCACCTCCAAATCGCCTTTGCTGACCCCGTCAGGTAACGTCAGAGACGCTGAATGTGGCTAGTAATGGACTTCTACGCGAGCATTTACACGGTGAGCAAGATCCTTGGGCACTCGTCCGTGTCGACGACAATGATCTATGCTCACTTTGCTCCTGAGCAGAATCACAGCGCAATCAATTCGATTCGACTGGAAGGTCGATAGGGGTTTTGAGAGGAATTGAGAACTGAGAGTACTCGGTGATCTAGTCGGATAGACCGGGCAAAATGTACGTTACGCTGGATCTGCGGAGATTGTGACGACAAAGGCGATCAGAATATTAACTGGACTCCGCTGGAGTGCTGCTATTTTTTCTCCATTTTCTGTTTGATCCTGAAAAATACATCGTTACGCTGAGACATTCCGACCTGAAACTGCGAGGTAGCTACAACCCAATCAGATACGCGTAGCTTAACCCGAAAAATATATGTCCTTCCTGATCAAATGCCCAAAAACGGTTGTACTCCTGAATCGATCTTGTCCATGGAATTCGTACAGACAGTTCTATCATCGAGGGATGGAAGCGGAAGGCGAAGGAAATGTAGAGATGAAGCGTGTTGAGCCAGTTCGAGGTGTACCAGTACGCGGTCGTCGAACCGAAATCCTTGACAGGATAGCTATCAACGAATGGTTTTATCGTTGAAATTCCAACCGACATTGCCGAACTCATGTCCGGGATGGTTCCATGTTCGTTGAAATCTACGAGAAGATTCACATCAAGGAGATAGAATGCCTCATCCCGCCATTCGATGAAATAGGGAAGTTTGTTTGACACACCGGTGGCGATGCGCCAATATGTACCCAGCGATGGAATAATCGAAAATTTTCCAGCACATCCAATCGTCAAGAATGTATGCGCAAACACGTCCTGTGCTCCGAACACCAATGCACCCAATTGCATCTGAAGGATATACGAGGAGGCATTTTGTTGCTCGGAGTCCGTTCCGATTTCTTGAGAATATGCCCGCCCTGGAACAGCGATCCAGAGAAGCACTGCGAGGGATAAGATGCGAAGGAGCATGGTGGAGGAAGAAGTTTGTTGCGGCCGCATACAAGTGAACGTACATACGCGTGCACGCATAATCAAGGATAACATCTCATCAGGGCGCGGTTTCTCCCGGTACACAGCCCTGCGTCAGATGGTGTGACACGCTGGGCGGTTCCCGATCGCGTCGTTTCTCGAAGCACACCCGGAGCGACGCCGGACCACCGTGTGCCATCCGGTTCCGACAGCGCCGCTTTTTGAAATAATCACCCGGCTTCAAGAAAAATCTGCATGATTAACGCTTCGCGTTGTTCAAAAACCTCTTGTTTTTCAACAGAATCGCCAGTCTATAACAAAGGCATGTTATTTGTTATAGTGTGCATATCGGATAGTACAGACTGAAACACTCAGGACAGGGATGTGTACGTCCGTGCTGTAATCATTGACGACCAACAAATTCGGACGTTGCTTTATGGGTACAGGACAGATGTTTCTCACACTCGGCTCGATGCTGATGTTCTCGCTGCTTATGCTGCGCATGAATACAAACATCCTCGCAACGGAAGACCTCCTCATGAACGGCAAGTTCGGAGTCCTGGCCACCACCCTCGCTTCGTCGGTGATGGAAGAGGCATCGAGCAAGGCGTTCGACCAGGCGACGGTCGATAATTCCGTGTCGGCTCTCTCGCAAATCACCGCGTCGGCGTCGCTGGGTCCTGACGGCTCGGAAACATACGCAAGTTTCAACGACTTCGACGACTTCAACGGCTTCCATCGCGTTGATGCGAGCCTCCCGTCGGCCGTCTTCGATATCCGCGCGCGTGTGACTTATGCGGAGCCCACAGCGCCCAATCTGGTCGCCGCCGGAAAAACGTGGCACAAAAAAATCGAGGTCACCGTCACCAGCGTTTCCATGCAGGACACGGTGCGCCTCTCGACGATATTCAGTTACTGGACTTTCCGCTGAGGAGGCACCATGGGCAGCTCGACTATGCTGGACATCATCGGCGCGCTGATGATCGGAGGGTTCTTCATGCTGTCGGTAGTATCGTACAGCATCAGGACGTCGGAGGCATCGTACTACTACAACGACGATGTGATAGTGCAACGTCTCCTGAGTGAAGTGAGCGCGCAGCTCGAAAACGATTTCCGACGCATCGGCTATTGCAGCGATCCGCTCAAACTGCCCGACCCTTCAAAGTCGATCATCGCGGCGGATTCCACACGCATCACCTTTTTGACGGATCTCGAATCCGACGGCACCCTCGACACCGTGCGGTACACGCTTGGGTCCACCTCCGTGCTGGCGGGCACGCCGAATCCGCGCGACCGTATGTTGAGCCGGCGTGTGAACAACAACTTTGCAAGTGTCGTGCAGATACCCTGCACGCAGTTCCAGCTCCGGTACTTCAACGCGTTGAACGCCCCGATCCCCTTCCCCATCACCGTGCCGAGCGAAATATACATGATACAGCTTGCGGTGTCGGTGGAGAGTTCCGCGGCATTTGATGAGGATTATCCTGTTGCCTACTGGCAGCAGTTCCGGCTGGCTTCACGCAATCTCAGAAACAGGTAGGTGCTGTGATGGGCGGAAAAGCGTCATTGATCGTGGTTCTGGGCCTGAGCATGGTCTTTGGTACTATCGCATTGAACCTCAATGAACGAGGGCTCGAATCGGATGCAAATTTTGTGGATCACTACTGCGAACACCGGGCGCACGATATCGCGGTGAGCGGCGCGAACATGGCCGCCAGTCGGATCTATTTCGATCCGCTGTGGATGGATGGATTCTCGAACATCGACTTGTTCGGCGGCGAGCTGGACGTGACAGTGACCGATCTCCCGCAGAAGCGCAAGTCGCTCGAGGCCGTCGGCACCTTTTTCAACCACAGCAGCACCGTACGTGTCATTCTTCAACCGAGCAGTTTCGCGAAGTTCGCGTTTTATGTGAATCTGCTTCCGGGCAATCTGTATTTCGTCACGAAGGACACGCTCTGGGGTCCGTTCCACACGCAGCAGAAGATCAACGTGTCCGGAAGTCCGGTATTCCACGGAAAGGTCACCACAAAATTGGGCATCAAAAAAAATCCCGCGTCCTCGACGCCGAAATTCTACGGCGGCTATCAAAGCGGCGTCGACATCCCGCTGCCCGCCGACGTGAATCCCTTCCGCGACGCCGCCATGACGGGCGGCAAGTACTGGGCGAACACCGACGTCTCTCTCGAATTCCACAACAACGGGAATGTGACATACACGGTGCAGGGCAAATCACCCGTGACGATGGCGCTGACCGATCTCGCGCCAAACGGGACCATACTCGTCGAGAAAGGCGACCTGCGTGTGAAGGGCACCGTGAAGGGCAAGGTGACCATCGGCGCCATAGGCAGCTCGGGCCTCGGCCATGGCAATGTGTACCTCGACGACGACATCGTGTACAGCAAGAATCCGCTGCACGAACCGAGCACCGACATGCTCGGGATCATCGCGGAAAACAACTTCATCATCACCGATAATGTGCCGAATAAATCCGACATCAATATTCACGCGTCGTTGTTCAGTTTGAAGGGCGGTCTGGGCGCGGAGAACTATCAGCATATCGGCCCCTGCGGATCAATAAACCTCGTCGGGGGGCTCATCGAACATCAGGATCAGGCGACCGGTGTGTTCAATTCTTCCACCGGCAAGGTGACGAGCGGCTATCAGTCGCGCTGGCGGTATGACGAGCGGCTCATGGTCGGCTCGCCCCCGTATTTTCCCACGACGGGTCTGTACGAAATTCTGTCGTGGCTGGAGTGAATGGTGTTCTCGATTTGCCAGATGTTGGTATAGAAGCGCATTGAGAGTGGCTGCACGAATCAGTACCCTGACCGTCCATTACAACAACTGCGGTTCGCGACATCTCCGCAGGACGCGAAGCCCGGACACAAAAACACGTCCCTCACCCAAGTGTAACACGGTACTCACAGAGCGCGTGTAGCTTGCGATGTCCTCACACGAGAATCGCAACAAGCGGCGCATCCATGTCCCTCGGTATCACCCTGCTCGAACGTCTGCTCCGCGGCCTCGGCTTACACAAGGATCTGCTCACACAATTCCACATTACTGCGCGGTTGGGCGAGTCCAACGGCGTGACATTTTCGAAGGACCTTCTTCTGCTCAGCGCACCGGTTGTGGTGCGGGGCCTGCTCAACTTTGCCACGCTGCAGATGAACGGCGACTGGGAATATCCGTACTGGGTACACATGCAGCTCGATCCGGAAAGCGACAGCTTCATTCCGCGCGCGCAGAACCCCCTGCTTGTCAACGTGACACATCGCAGTTGGACCATGGTCGGAACACTCAAAGGCAGGCACGAGGCGGTGATTGATCCCCGCGGATTGATCACGCCGCTCCCGCGCGAGTGGTCGGTGGATGTCTGGCTCGTACACAGGCAGGGCGCCTGTTTCCCTGCGCGGCTGCATGGAGTGCGGCAGTATGCCGCCACCGACCATCCATCCGTGCGCACCACATATGAGACCGCCGGCATGGAGGTGTCGACAGAGACCGTCGCCGCCACGACACGCAGCGGCCGCGACGTGCTTTTTGCACGCGCGGCGGTGCACAACATCTCGGACACGGAGAAACAGGGCGCGCTGGTTATCAGCATCAGGCCCTTTAATCCCGAGGGTGTCGCACCCATCACACACATCTCCATGCCATCCGCACGTCTGATCATGGTTCATGGAGTCCCTGCCGTACACTTTGCGTCGGCTCCCGACTGGGTGGGATTCGGCACACGGCAGGACGGGGATGTGGCGCGCGATATTGCGGCGCGGGGGCTGGACGCACTGCAGGTGACTGGAAGACGCGAGGCCTCGTGTGAACACGGACTCGCACACGCCGCGGCGGCCTTCCGTTTCACCCTCGTGCCCGGAGAGCGGCACATTGTTGATTTCAGCATAGCGCTCGACGATGAAGAGAGCGTGCGGAACAGTCCGCCCTCGCCCGGCTCGCGCGTCAGATTCGAACATCGCAAGGAGCGAGAACAGGCGCGCTGGCGCGCGGAACTCGCCACCGGAGCGCGTTTCCGTTTTACAGAGAAACATGTACAGGATGTGATGGACGCGGGGCGGCTCACACTGCTGCAACTCTGCGACGGCGACACAATAACACCCGGCCCGTGGCTGTACCATCGTTTCTGGTACCGTGATGCGGGCCCCATGTTGCGCGCGCTGGACAAACTCGGTTTCGACCGCTCCGTGCGTACAGTGCTCGACGGCTTCCCGCGAGGTCAGCGGCGGGACGGG
This sequence comes from Ignavibacteriota bacterium, assembly GCA_016218045.1. Taxonomy (NCBI): domain Bacteria; kingdom Pseudomonadati; phylum Ignavibacteriota; species Ignavibacteriota bacterium. Next base: position 9,959 of record JACRFB010000020.1, on the reverse strand, counting down.
TACTTCCAGGGTCCGGACGGTGAATGGGATTCGAACGGCACGGTGCTCGTCGCCATACGCGACCACTACCTCCTGACGCGGTCGAACACGTGGCTCCGCCGCTGGTATCCGCAATTGGAAGATGCCGTCGCCTGGATTGAAGCGGTATGCCGGGCAAGCGGAAACGGGCTCCCTCCACCCGGCTTAAGCGCGGAACATTTCGGCACGGCGGATCAGTATTACTGGGACGCATTCTGGTCGCTCGCCGGTATCAGGGCATTCTCAGACGTGGCGCGGGTGTTGGACAAACGCGCCTCAGCCGAACGAGCGGATGCGAGCGCGGCGCGGCTTGAGCACGCGATACACACAAGCATCAGCAGCCGCGATGATGGAATGATTCCTGCCGCGCCAGGACGCCCCTTCGATCATTCGGCCATCGGATCGGTCAGCGCCGTGTACCCACTCGATCTGCATGTCGACGGCTGGGATGCACCCGCCCGCACCGTGCGGCACCTCGCACGCGCCTATGTCGGACCTCGTGGATTCTATCATCCCATCATCCACTCCGGCCACAATCCGTACCTGACCCTGCAGGTCGCGCACGCACAACTGGTGCTCGGCGACCGCGACGAAGCGTGGCGCACCGCGCGCACGATACTCGATCGAATCACGCCGCCGTATTCCCTGCCAGAGGCGCTGCACCCGTGGAGCGGCGGAGGCGCCATGGGGGACGGCCATCACGGATGGGCCGCCGCCGAGACGGTGCTATTCCTGCGTGATTGTTATCTGCGCGAAGCTGGCGCGCGCTTGCAGTTGCTGGCCGGGGCCACACGCGAAATGGTGTCACATGCCGACGGGTGGTTGTTCGAGCAGGCACCTTCGGCCTTTGGCCTCGTGTCGCTGCACCTGCGTCACAGCGGCCGCCGCATGGAAATCGAATTGTCTCGTCAGTCGCGAGCCGGTGTACATCCCGAGGCGATCGAGGTTTTTCTTCCCTGGCAACTGCGCCGCGCCGTAGCGATACCCGACGGACCCGCGGCGGTATCACACCACGACGGAGGCAGCCGCGTGGTCTGTTCCGCCGATGTGCATGTGTTGGTGTGCGAGTACTGAAATACTCGTACGGCGGCGGATGAAACACAGTTCCTGCGGGAAGGAATTGTCGCGTTTGAGTTCGAGAAAGGACTCGGCCGAGTCACCCACCCAGAAGCTGCATCCGACGGAATCCGTGAGCCGGAGAAGCGGCACGTCCATGAGGCTGTTCCCCGCAGTCAGCAGAGGCGGATGCGCGCCGAACACGGCGCGGTACACGTCGGCTTTCCCGTCGAAGATCGGCACGGGCAACACGAGATCGCGCGTGCACACACCACCGGCAACAACGTTTTCGATACCGTACGCGTGCCACTCATCGAGGCGGAAAACATTGGACGCGGCGATACGAACCGAGATTGCATTGCTCGCGGAGATGACCGCGACGATCCAACCACGCCTGCGCAGGAGGCGGACAAGTTCCAGCATCGAGGGTTCAGGCCGCGGGCGCAGGTGCAAAGGCAACAGCGTACAGACCGCGAGAGAATAGTCGAAAAATGCCGTGCGTGTGGCGTCGGCGATACGCGCCACCGGCAGACCTTCGAGCATTTCGGCGGCGCGGCGGTAGGCCGCGGGGACATCAACACGCAGCAGTGCCTCATACTCCGCCCAGTATTCATCGGGCAGTTCGTCGCGCGCGATGAGAATGCGCAGGACCGCTTCGCCGATATCGTTGATCAGGAGCGTGTCGTCGAGGTCGAAGACCGCAATGCGCGGCTTGCCTCGGCGTGCCATCGCGGCGCGCTGTTCGAGATCGATGACGCGTGCAAGCAGCGATGGATTGCGCATCAGGTGGCCGCCAGTTGCGGCCGGGAGGGCAGCCGGTGATTCCGCGGCCGGAGTGACGGCAGGGATTGTGTCTGATACGGAATGGGCAGCGTGGTGGTCTCGAGCGAGATGCCGCCCTCCTTCATACACACCACGTTGTATTTGAGAAAGGGATGCGGATCGTCGCACACCGCGCCCGCGCCATTGGCGACGGACATCCCGCGAAGCGTGTGCACGGTGTTGCAGTGCACATGTCCATGCAATATGACCCGCACACCCAGCGAGGCAAAACGCCGCGCGAGTTTTTTCCGTCCCCAGAGGCGCATAGTCCAATCCTCGATCACATTCCACACCACATGATCCGACAGTGTATCACCTGCCTTCGCGAGGTGATGATGCATGGCCACGACAGGGATACGCCGAGGATCAAGAAGTGGAGAAAGTGCAAGGAGCGCTTCCATTTGCGGATCGTCGACGCGCCCGTTGCTGCCGAAAGGATTCCGCAGCAGCGACCACGGCATGGTGGAATCGATGCCGATGATGTCGTACGGACCCGCGTGTTTGACGAAGGGAAAGGGCGAATCCCCGAGCAGCAGGAGCGCATCGTCGAAGGTCTCGGCAAAGGTATCCACAAACAAGCGCCGCATCGAGGCATGATCGACTCTGCGGATGCGGCTGGGATACTCGAGAACTTCGACAGCCCTGTGGGGTCCCCCGAACATGTCGTGGTTGCCCGGCACGAGTGTGAGCCGGTCCGACCGGAGGAGGCCGAAGGTGGAGAAGATCTCGCGCGCAAGCGTAAAGTCGTCGGGATCTGCCGTGCTGACGATATCGCCCGTCACGATCAGGTGATCACATCCGGCCTCGAGAATGGAACGCAGCAGTATTTTCAGCGACTTGATATGCTCCCGATAATACCGGCGGCTGATATGCGGATCGGAAAGATGCACCAGCCGATACGGCCGTGTTGAAGACGTTTCGCAGGCCACGGGCGGCGCACAGAACGCGGAGCGATGTGAATCGTCGGGCCGCGGCAGAACGGGCAATGCCCGATTCCGGCGCGCCGCCGCTTCACGCGGCATAGGAGCACACCTCGACGCCGGCGGGAAGCACCAGTTCGTCATAAGATCGAAAGAGCTGATCGAGTACCGTGTTCCACTCGTACAATTGCGCCCGTTCGATAGCACCTCGCGCGAGCCCTGCGCGCAGGTCGACATCCGCGATCAGCCGGGCGAGCGAATAGGCGAGATCCGCCGCATCTCCCGGTCGGCACAGCAGCCCGGACGCTCCGTGACGGATCAACTCGGCGGCTCCTCCGCTGCGCGCGGCCACCGGGGCGAGTCCAGAGGCCATTGCTTCGAGCGTCACAAGTCCGAACGTTTCCGTGGTTGAGGGAAACACGAAGATGTCGGACGACGCGTAACACTCGGCGAGGGCGCGTCCTTCCTGATAGCCGAGGAAGTGCGCACGGGGCATCATCGTCTCGAATTCCGCGCGCGCATGACCGTCGCCCACCACGACCATTTCATGCTGCGATCCGGCGTCGCGCAGCCGCGCTTCGGCCGCGGCGAGAACACGCAGATCCTTCTCCCACACGAGTCTGCTGACAAACAACACAACCGGGTGCTTTCCTGCACCGTACCTCCCGCGCCAGGTCTCGGATCTGTACGCTGACGAGAAAAGTGTGCTATCGAAACCGTTCGGCAGATACTGGAGCCGTTCCACTCCGTTGTGCGCCAGTTCATCGAGGATAGGTTCCGTCGGCACGAAGGTCCGGTCGACACTGTTGTAGAAGCGGCGGGTCAGGCTCCACACCACCTTCTCCATGGATTGCATCCCGTAGTACTTCGGATACGTGGGGAAGTGTGTGTGATACGTCGCGACCACGGGGATGCCCGCGCGCCGCGCATACTGTATAGCGGACCACCCGAGCGTACACGGACTGTTGACGTGTATGATGTCGGGCTGGAATTCGTCGAGATGCCTGTCGAACGCCCGCAGCGCCGGGATCGCAATGCGGTAATTCGGCTGCAGCGGCAGCGCCACCGACGGGACACGAACATGTGCAACATCCTCGCGCATGTCCGCCATGGCGGATGTTACGGCGGTGACCACATGGCCACGCTGCCGCGCTGCGTCGATGGTACGAAACACGCAGCGCGTGACACCGTCCTGTCCCCTTTTTAAACTCGCGTTAAAATAAACGATTCGCATTCCTTGCTCTTCTTGTGACGCTGCAAATTAGAATGCGATTGTTACGGCCCTGTGTTGTATTGGCGCGGAATTGATGAGGGCCGGAGTATCAACACCCCGGCCCTGGTAGGAGACTACGAGAGGCGCGCTCAACCGCGCCGCACCCTGTACCGGTTCTGCACAAAGCCGAAATCGTAGGACCTGCTCGACTCCAGTTCTAACCATACGTCCTTCTCTGCTGCGCCGAAGAGGGGCTTGCCGCCGCCGAGCAGAACGGGTATGACCGTGATGGTGATGTGGTCGATGAGTCCGTCGGCAAGGAAACGACGGATGGTGTCGCCGCCGTCGATGTACGCGTGTGTGCAGCCGGCGTCCGCGAGATCCCGGATCAACCCGCGGGGTGTTGCATTCGCGACCGAGACGGTGTCCGGACACCCGTCCGGCACCCGGTGGAGCGAACTGCTCAGCACCACGAGGCGCGTCTCCCCGTAGGGCCAGGTATCGAACGTCATCACCTGTTCGAAAGTATTGCGGCCCATGACCAGCACGTCGATGCCGGACATGAATTCTGCAAATCCGCAGTCCTCGCCCGCGGGCACCGTGCCATTGGCCTCGAGCAGCCAGTCGATGGTACCGTCCTCGCGGGCGATGTACCCATCGAGACTTGTTGCAATAAACACGGAACAGCGCATCACCATACTCCTTTCGATCAGCGCACGATGATGGCGCGCAGGGCCGCCGCGCGTTCGGCGCGGAGCTGTATGAAATAGACGCCCGGCGCGAGTCCGCCCGCGTCGACATCAAAACGCCGCGACCCCGGATCACACGCGTCGTCGAAAATCGTGCCGCGCACACGGCCCAGCGCGTCGAGCAGAAGCAGCGTGACACGTCCGGCCCGCGCGGCATGGAGCGTAAGTGTGAAGCGCTTCGCGGCGGGGTTCGGGAAAGGCATGTCGAGAATAGGAGTCACGGGTCCGATATCATCGCCGGTACCGAGTTGTGTCACGAGTTCGTAGTCCACGAGCACCGTCCTTCCCGTCGCGGGCGGCGCGGCGGTGATGGCCACGTCGGAGGCATGGATACCCAGCGCAAGCGCCGTGGTATTGGGCCGCACGTCGATCGCGCCGGGTCCGCTCGAGGAGGCCGGCACGGCGTCGAGCCAGGCGGCGCCCGGACGGCTCTGCCAGACCGTCGGCGCGGCCCCGCCCGTCCAGAGTCGCACGGATTGCGCCGCGGGCAGCGCCTTGTTCTGTTCGGCGATGAAGTGCAGGATCCACGGCGAGATCACGATGCCCTGCGGCGGCGCAGGCAGGTACTGCACGATGAAGGGGCACGCGGTGTCGAGGCGCACCGCGGGACAACTCCACACCCAGCGTACCGTGTCACGTTGCGCGACGGCGGGCACACGGACCAGTTCGAGAAACCATTCGCGCGCAACACGCAGGCCGGGCATCACTGTCGGGAACACCTTGACGGAATCGGTGCCGGGCATGACCCGGTATCCCGGCGGCGGCAGAATCGCGACACTGCAGCCGGTGAGCGGCAGGTTGCCGTTGTTTTGTATCGTGTACTGCAACTGCAGGGGCGTGGGGACGGGATCGGGATACGCGGGATCGCTCCACACCGTGTCATGCCCGGCCACGTTGCAGAGCACCAGAATGCGATGCCGCCCTTCGGCCACCACCACGCGTGAACAAAAACGCCAGGTCGTGTCGGTGGCGCTGCGATACCGCACGATGATCTCGTCGATCATGAGTTCCTCGAGAGGATGCGCAACCCGAAGGCGCCACAGCACGGTATCGCGGGCGCGCGGCGCAACGGTGGCGATGGTCCGCACAGCCGATTCCCCGTTCGCGAGGTCGAGATGCGGCGCGCGCGTGAGATCGATGCGCAGTTCCACATTACGCAGCGTGGCGTCGCTGCGATTTTCGAAGAGCCAGCGCACGGTGAAGGGATCGGGCGTCCATGCGTCGCGCGCCGCGTCGTAGCGCAGCGTGTCGGGCGAATCGACCGCGCAGTACGTCGGATTCGAGATACCGGGAATAGTGACGGCCGTCTCGCACTGCGCGAGCTGCGCGCCGAGTGAATCGATCACGCGGATGGTGAAGAGCGGACTGCGACCGGCGGGCAGCGCCAGTGCCATCACCTGCCATACAACGGTGTCGATCTCTCCAGCCGCCATTCGCGGAAGACTGACGTCGGCGTCCGAAAGCAGCCGCACGGTCATAAGTTCGGCGGGCAGCAGTACAACACGCAGGTGATTCAACTCCTGATTGCCCGTGTTCTGCATAATGCCGCGCACCGTGAATGGATTCGGTTGTGTGCGAGTCCCCGAGCTGTCGACCACGATACGATCGGCCTCGACGGAGCAGGTCACCTGCCGGAAGACCGGATCGATACGTGTCACATACAGACACGATGTGCTTCGCACTCCGAGATCGTCGATGGCGGTGCAACGGATGGTGTCGTAGGCCGCGGCGGCAATCGGACCTTTTATACGCAACGTCCACCGCACTTCGGACTCACCGCGCGCCTGCACCGCGAGTGGTCCGCGCCGTGTGCTGTCGCCCGTCACACACTGCAGATGCGGGGCGGCGGTCAGGTCGAGATCTACCCGCGCATACACCTGCGCCGAGTCACGCGGATTGCGTACTCGGAAACTGTACACGATGGGTGCGGGCAGAGTGGTCCCGTTCGCGGGATTGATACGTATCACCGCCGGTCCTGTCATCGTGCAGGCCGAAAATGGATAGCCCTCGATGAACAGGGGCTGTTCACAATCGGCGAGCGGCACCTCGTAGATGTCGTACGCGATGACCACGCGCGCGCGCAGTCCGGCAATACGCGGCCGGAGCCGCGTTTCCGCGCGCACGTTCCAGCGCAGACGCATCACCGCACCCGGCCCGAGTGTGAAGCCGGGACGCTGTTCGTCGGCCGCCGGGATGGTCGAGAGTCCCATACCCGCGGGCAGCAGCAGTTCGGCGCGGAGAACCACGATGGAATTCGGCGTCGGATTCCGCACGGTGTACTCGACCGTCACGGTATCGGGCAGATAGCCCTCCGTCGCCTCATCGGCGCGCAGTGTGTCGAGCGCCGCGATGCCGCACACGAGGGGCGGGTAGGGCTCGTCGATATTGCGCAGCGTGATGATCGACGACACAAACGCGCCGCGTTCGGGCGCACAGGCGCTGCCGTAGTATTTGCGCGCGTGCAGATCGAAGGTCAGCACACCGTCGGCCTCCTGCGTCGACACGGCCGCAATACGCACTGTCCAGGTGGCGCGGATGCTGTCGCCCGGTCCGATCATGGTGTTTTGCAGTACCCCTGTCGCGGGAGCGACGAAGGCCCATCCCGGCGGCAGCAGCAGCGTGCCGCCCGCAATGATGACACGGTCGGTCGTTGTGTTGCGGAACACGCAGGTGACGGGGAATGATTCGGGCGCGGGCTTGCGCCGCAGACTGTCGACGAGGATGGTGTCGATATGGACAAAACGTACCGCAACCTGCATGAGATCGAGGGTATTGGGCACACACGCGGGCATACACATACGGCCGAAATACGTGTCGGAGATGCCGCGGCGTGTCGGTTGCACGGCGTTGAAAATCGGCACGACATCACCCGAGGCGGCGCTGCCCGTGAAGTAGAGCAGCGAATCGGTGCGCGCCACGCACTGGATGTCGGCGTCACCCCAGCGAGACGAGAACAGGATGGAATCGCCGTCGGCGCTGAACAGCGTGGTGAAGCCGCGTCCGGTCTGCGACATACTTCCGACCAACGGAAACTGCGACGAGAGCGTCTGTCCCGTGACGGCGAGATTGCCGCAGCGGTCGACCGCGATGCCCAGTACTTTCTCGGTTCCTTCGCCCCCGAAATATGTGCTATACAGCAGATCGCCCGCGGGCGAGAATTTTGCGATGAACATATCGTCGGCGCCGACACGCGCGGCCTGCCGGGCGCGGAGGACGGGGAAGTTCGCGGATTCTGTCACACCCGCGACGTAGATGTTCCCGGATTCGTCCACCGTCAGACAGCGGCCGAGAAAGTTCTGTGCGACATAATCCTCGCCGCTGCCGCCCAGATAGGTCGAGAATATCAGCGCCTTCCCGTCGTGACGGATCTTCGTCAGTATCACGTCGCTCACGCCGCCGCCGTAGTCCGGCTGTACGGCGTTCTTGACGGGATACTTCGCGCCATTCGTAAATCCCGTGATGATGATGTTGCCTTCGTCGTCGACGGCGATGGCGCTCATTTCCTCGTGCGCCGGTCCGCCCAGCAGCGTCGCGTACAGAATCGTGTCGCAGGTGGGCGGGGCTTTGATGATGATGCCGTCCTCATCGCCCGCGTTGCGCGGAAACAGCGCGTCGGGTGTCACCAACGTCGTGTTCACCTCGATGTCGGCCGTGAGGTACACGTTGCCGCAGCGGTCGGTCGCAAGCCCGCAGTACTCGGAAAGGCTGTCGGACCACAACCACGAGCTGTACAGCAACCTCCCGGTCGAATCGAAACGCGCGATACACTGCCCCGTCTTGACCTTCACGGCCGCGTTGGCCGTGAGGGGGTAGTTGGGCGATGTGGAAAAGGCCGCCATAACGATGGACTTCCCGGCGCCGATCGCGATATACGGGAAGCGCTCGGTCATGGAGCCCCCGAAATACGTGCTCGAAAGCAGCGTGCGTCCGTCGGAGGCAAATTTCGAGATATAAAAATCCGAATATCCTGAAAGTGTGCTTTGCCCCGCGCGCAGCAGCGGATAATCGGCCGAGGTCGTGATGCCCGCGAGTACCACACTTTCGTCGCTGTCGAGCGCCACGGCGTAGCCCGCTTCGTTCTGCGTGCCGCCAAACCATGTCACAAAATCGAGCGAGAGTGTCAGCGGAAGAGCCGGATCGGCGCCGCGAACATCGATGCCATAGCTCCCGTCGGCCTTGCGGAGCAGGCGGGCCGCGACGGCCACGCGTCCCGCGCCTCCGTCCTGCCAGGCATACACTGCGCGCATCACGTCCCTCGCCCCTGCACCGTCACAGTGCAGGGCGACATCCGCCAGATTCGCGCCAGGACGAAGTTCAAAACGCAGGGTCATGGGCCCGTCGCAGCTTTCGAATACCGCGTCGATGCCGGACCAGAGTCCCTCGTATCGAAGTCGTCGGTACTGTGTCAGGCCTTCCCGCCACCTTTCGCGGGTATCGCCGAGATAGAAGTGTGCCGTCGCGCCGCTCGCCTCTTCGCCGACGATACGGACGCCGGCGGATGCATCCACAAAACGCAGCTCCTCGGCGCGCGTGATCTGCGGCTCACCCGTCGCGCGGCGCAGCTCGCCCGGATACCGCAGCGCCCCGCCACTGCCATCGGCCTGCGTCAACAGTGTCACACCGTCCCGAGTGAAGATCGCGCCGCGAGCAGCGCCCAATCCCGCGGCGGAGATACGTGGATCCCACTGACCGGCGTTCAGCACAAACCCCTGCATGTTCGCGCTGCCCGGCTCGTCCGGATGTTTTCCCCCCTCCGCCTTCGCTGGTGTCAGTCCTGCGATAACAACACTCAAGGCACAAAGGAACAGTCTCAGGTGCGCCATCGTTCGTCTCCGATCTTTCCGCAACACGGGCCGCGCTGTAGTGCGCATGCCGCGAAAGTAACAACCGCGCCTGTCGAAACGAAACGAGTATTGTGTCGGGGTGAGTGGTCCGCAATCCGGAGTCGGAATTGATCGGAGCCGTGGACCAATATGTCGCGGATCCTAAAACGCCACGCCCATCTGTATCCCGGGCCAGAGCGAGAAGCCTTCATCGAGAAACAGCAGATACACTCCTCCGCGGAACACGAAGCCGCCGGAAGCACGGTATTCGAAGCCGGGATTAATGAAGCCGCGGCACGCCGAGACCTCTTCTGCTATAAATATTTTTTTTAATGATGCCTTACCGAAAACGCCTCCG